>CAUJFR010000091.1 GCA_963169885.1 Bacteroidota bacterium | reverse complement strand
TTGGGTGTTGCGCCGCAATACATTCGGGATGTGATCGGGGTGACAAAAGCCTATTGTACGCGGGTAGGGGGTGGTCCTTTCCCCACCGAACTGGAGAATGAGACCGGTGAGGAACTCCGCCGCATCGGAAATGAATTCGGTGCAACGACCGGACGCCCGCGTCGTTGTGGCTGGATCGATCTGGTTGCCCTGAACTTTGCCTGTATGATCAACGGGGTAACGAAGATCGTAATGACCAAGGCCGATGTACTCGACGCTTTTAAGGAACTGGATGTCTGTACAGCCTATGAAATCAACGGAAACGTAACCAAAGAGGTACCTTTCCAGATGGAGCGTCAGAAACCTGTGCCGGTTTACCAGAAATTTGCCGGTTGGGATACACCCAGCAGTAAGGCAACTGCAGCAGAAGAGTTGCCTGTTACGATGAAAACCTATGTGGATTTCATCAACCAGTACCTGGGAGTGGATATACATTATATTTCTAATGGACCGGGCCGGGAACAGATAATCAGGGTTAAATAAGGGAAAATCAGCATAAAACCGGCCTGTACTTACGTCTGTTTTTTTTGAAAAAAAAATTTTAAAAATTTGGCTAATTAAAAACTTCGCTGAAATTTTACAATATTAATCCTGTTCAACTATGGCTATAAAACCAGCTAAGGAAAAAATGATCACTGCAAAAGCGGGAGCAACTTCCTCTATCGAGGCCGCCAAGAAATCCGCGCCCAAACCCAGCAAGAAAGAGGATGCGGAAGAGGACGATGATGACTTTGATGATGAGGAAGACGCGAAGCCTGCCAAAAAAGGGGGTAAAGCGGCTCCTAAAAAAGGAAAAGAGGACGACGATGATGAGGAGGATGATGTTGAAGAAACAGACGATTGGGATAAACCCGAAGAAGAGGAGGAAGAATGGGATCCTGATTTCGACGAATTCGATATTCCCAAATCCAAAGGAAAGAAAGCGGCTCCCGCTGCCCCCGGTAAAAAAGCAGAGGAGGATGATTTCAAATTTGAAGATGACGAATTCAAAGACCTTTTTGATGACAAGGATTACGATGACGACGATGACGATGATTACTAATCAGCTTAATTACGCATCACTCCATTGAACAGTTATCACCTTTACAGCCATACATATCCTGTAAGTGATTTCGGACAGATAAAGCAAAAAGTGCTGAACTGGGTTCAACCCTTCAGCACTTTTTGTTTGCTCGATAATCACCAGTATCAGGTACCTCCGCATGCCGAGGAATGCCTGGTAGCTGCCGGTGCCCGCCGGGTACTTTCATGCCCTGCCGGCCAGGCACTGGACGCGCTTCATGCTTTTCAGCAGGAAAAAAAAAGCTGGTTATTCGGCCATCTCGGGTATGATTTGAAAAATGAAACCGAATCCCTCAGTTCTGCTCATCATGACCGGATCGGGTTTCCTGACCTGTTCTTCTTTGAACCCGAAATACTGATTCGGCTGAATGAGAAAGAAATAACAATTGAGGCCGATAATCCGGATACTGTTTATCAGTCTATACTGATCACAAACATTCAGAAACCTGTCAGGGGAAAAACAACCTTAACTATTCAGCAGGGCTTCACCCGCCAGGAATACCTCGATGTCATACAGGCCCTTCAGCGACATATCTCCCGCGGTGATTGTTATGAAATTAATTTTTGCCAGGAATTCTTTGCCGAAAAGGCGGGCATTGATCCCCTGACCGTCTATCAGTCACTTAGTGCCGTATCGCCCAATCCTTTTTCCGCCTTTTACCGGGCAGAAGATCGCTGGCTGATCTGTGCGAGTCCGGAAAGGTTTCTGAAGAAGACGGGTACCCAGTTGCTCTCACAGCCAATTAAAGGCACAGCCGGCCGCAATCCCGGCAATCCGGAGGAAGACAGGTTAAATAAAGAATCCCTCTTTAAAAGCGCCAAGGATCGCGCTGAGAATGTAATGGTGGTGGACCTGGTACGAAACGATCTTTCCCGGGTTTGTAAAGAAGGTTCCGTTAAAGTGGATGAATTGTATGGGATTTATTCTTTTCCGCAAGTGCACCAGATGATTTCAACGGTAAGTGGTGAGCTGAACGAGGAGACTACGATCAGCCAGATCCTTAAAGCCATTTTCCCGATGGGCTCCATGACCGGTGCACCCAAAAAAAGAGTGATGCAGCTGATTGAACAATATGAACGAACCCGGCGGGGTATCTTTTCCGGGGCGCTTGGGTATATTGATCCGCAGGGCGATTTTGATTTTAATGTCGTGATCCGGAGTATTATGTATAACCAGCAGGATGATTGTTTATCCTTTCAGGCGGGATCCGGAATTACGCACTATTCAGTTGCTGAGGCGGAGTGGGAAGAATGTATGTGGAAAGCCGCCGCCATCATTAACGTGCTGGAAAAAACAACCGGATCACTTTACTGATTACCGGCACCATTGGCTCCTTTCGGATTGAGCAGCAGCTTCAGGCTTTCTTCCAGGATCTCATACCGTTTCGCGATAAAGATGTTCATCTGCTGCACAGGGAGCCGAAGTTCATACGTGCCATTAACCGCAATGGAATCATCAAAACGCGGATTATATTTATTAAAAACGGTGGCCGCTGTTCCGGTAAATTGCTGAATAACGGAAGCATTGTAACGCCCGGTGATTTTATAAGCCGTGCTGTTTGTGCGTTCCTCCTCACTCAGGGCTGAAATCTCTTGCAGCATCAGCTCCCTGGTTTCTTCCTTTGTTACGGTGGTGATTCCTCCTTCTCCTTCAAATACATAATGCGTGGAAATGAATTTCTTCACGTGATTCATGGACTCGGTAGGCAGGTAATACTGGAGTTTCCAGAAATCCCGGCTGCCACTCCGTTTTATCGCTTTGTCTACATTGCCGGGTCCGCAGTTATAGGCAGCCACTACGAGCAGCCAGTCCTGATACTTCTGGTATAAATCGGTCAACATTCTTGCGGCGGCATGGGTGCTTTTATGATAATCAAGCCGTTCATCATACCCAGTCATTACGGTCAGTCCGTATTGCCGGCCTGCAGCAGGCATAAACGCCCAGGGACCAACCGCCCCGGCCCAGGAGATGGCATTGTAGCGCAAACCTGACTCTATAACCGCCAGGTATTTCAATTCTTTTGGTAATCCGTGCTGGGTGAGGATCTTATCAATCAGGTCGAAATAGGGTGTGGCCCATTTACGCATATTCCGCAGGCCTTTTCCATATTTGGCCATATAACTCTGCACAAAACTTACCGCCATCGGATTCAGCCGGGTGCCGGTTACTCCACCTACGGTTTTGGTATCAAACAATTGTTTAAAACCTTTCAGGGCCTCCTGGTTACTGATAACGACAGAATCTGTACCGGTACTTCGGGTAGTATCCACTTTCGGACCCTGGGCTGTAACCGTAAGGACCGGCAGGCAAAAGACTAGTATAAAAGATATGAATGATTGTAAACGCAAAATGGGCTGAACCGTTTTTTTGATCTTTCCTTTTCAGGAAAGCAATTCTTTTGAAAACCGGAGTAAAGATACCTCATCAAACCGGTTTGCCATAAGCTGCAAACCGAAGGGCATGCCATTGGAATGGGTGAAAAGGGGCAGGGAAATAGCCGGGCAACCGACCAGATTAGCCATGACTGTATAGATATCAGCGAGATACATCGCTATTGGGTCTTCCATTTTCTCCCCGGTTTTGAAGGCAGTAACAGGGGAGGTGGGCATGATAATAAAATCATAAGATTTGAACAACGCTTCCATCTTAAGGCAAAGCAGCTGCCTGACCTGCTGGGCACGGGTAAAATAAGCATCATAATAGCCGGCACTGAGTACAAAAGTCCCCAGCATGATCCGGCGTTTTACCTCTTTGCCAAATCCTTCCGAACGGGTGAGTTTATAAAAATCGGTGAGATCCGCCTCTTTTTCTGCGGTCCGGTGCCCGAATTTGATTCCGTCATAACGGGAGAGATTGGAAGACGCTTCTGCCGTGGTGAGGACATAGTAAGCCGGTACAATAAAATCAAGCAGGTCAAATTTTTCGGCGGTTACTTCATGACCTGAAGCAGCTATCTTTTTTAGTTCTTGTTCAATACCTGTTGCAATTTCAGGATCTAAGCTGGGGTGATGGAGGGCTTCCTCAAACCAGGCAATCCGGAATTTTTTAGCAGGGGCTAATTCTTTGCTATAGGCAGGTACGGGTAAATGTGATACCGTGCTGTCAAATGCATCAGCCCCGGCCATGATTTCCAATAAAAGCGCCACATCCGGAACAGTTGTTCCAAAAATACCAATCTGGTCAAATGAAGAGGCATAAGCAATCAGTCCGTAGCGGGAGATGCGGCCATAGGTCGGTTTAAGTCCGATTATGCCACAGAAATCGGCGGGTTGGCGAACACTTCCCCCTGTGTCACTGCCCAGGGAAACCATACAGAGACCGGCCTGAACAGCCACGGCCGAACCACCGGAGGAACCGCCGGGTACCCGGCTTTCATCTTTTGCGTTCAGTACTTTGCCATAGACCGAATTTTCATTGGTGGAGCCCATGGCAAATTCATCGCAGTTGAGGTTGCCAATGATAATGGCCTCTTCCTGTAAGAGCCGCTCAATGGCGGTGGCCGAATAAACAGAAGTAAATCCGTTGAGTATACCTGAAGCGGCAGTCAGGGTATGATCTTTATAACAGATGACATCTTTAATGCCGATCACCACACCATGCAACCGGCCCATTGGCATACCAGCAGCCCGTTGCTGATCCAGTAACCGGGCTTTCGCCAGGGCTTCTTCCGAATATACTTCAATAAATGCGTTTAAATGCCGGGCCGATTCAATCTGAAGAAGGTAATGTTCAACAGCTTGTACGCATGTCACCGCTGCTTCCTGCAATCGGGCATGATACTGCTCAATGGAAGAGTATTCAAACAAAAGCAACTGCTTTATGGGAATTAAAATAGGTGGCCGTAAATTACTCTTTTACAGAGTTTTTTACGTCAGTGGCGCTTTCTTCAATTTCCCTTTTCACATTGCTCTTGGCATCATTGAATTCACGAACGCCTTTGCCTAAACCGCGCATCAGTTCGGGAATTTTACGTCCTCCGAACAACAGGAGTACGATCACCAGGATGATGATGATTTCGTTGGTGCCCAGCATACCCAGTAATGTAGGTTGTATCATAATCTGACTTAATTAGGATTCAAAGATAGTAACTACTTAAAAAAACAGGAATAATAATTGAAGAAAAGCGGTCTGTCCATAAAAAAGCCCCGATTAATTCAGGGCTTTCTGTAAATATCTTGTTGATTTTACTATGCTTTAGGCGCTTGAAGGGCAACCGCCATTCTCTTTTCACGAATCCGTGCACTTTTACCGCTACGTGTACGCTGGTAGAACAGTTTGGCGCGACGAACGTGACCGGTCTTGTTGATCTCGATTGATTCGATATTGGGGGAATAGAAAGGGAATACCCGTTCAACACCCACCCCATCAGAGATTTTACGTACAGTAAAGCTGGCTGTATGACCAGTTCCCTGTTTTTTGATCACATCGCCTTTGAAAGACTGGATCCTTTCTTTATTTCCCTCAATGATCTTGTAGTTAACGGTGATATTATCTCCGGCCTTAAAAGCGGGAAACTCTTTCTTACCAGACAACTGCTCATGTACATATGCGATAGCGTTCATAATCCTGATTTTTAGGGAGGGCAAAGGTAAGAGGATGCGGGGGAAATACCAAATTAGAAAGGAAAAGTTGATAAGTTTATAAGTTAACAGGTTTACAAGGAGCCCTGTCAACCTGTTAACTTATTAACTTTTAAACCTTTACCTCGCTACATTGACGGCTCTTTTTTCCCGGATCACGGTCACCTTGATCTGGCCGGGGAAGGTCATTTCCGTCTGGATTTTCTGGGCAATTTCAAAAGAAAGACGGTCAGAATCCTGGTCGGTTACTTTATCCGCTTCCACAATTACCCGCAGTTCACGACCGGCCTGAATAGCGTACGCTTTTTCAACGCCGGTATATGCCATGGCCAGGTTCTCCAGGTCCTTGATCCGCTGGATATACTGCTGCATAATCTCCCGGCGGGCACCTGGACGTGCGCCACTGATGGCGTCACAGGCCTGGATAATGGGCGAGATCACATATTGCATTTCCATCTCATCGTGGTGGGCACCAATAGCATTCACCACCGCCGGATTTTCTCCATACTTTTCGGCAAGTTTGGCACCCAGCAGTGCATGGCTCAGTTCACTTTCCTCATCGGGTACTTTTCCAATATCATGGAGCAGACCGGCTCTCTTGGCCAGCTTAGGATTCAGTCCCAATTCCGCCGCCATTGTTGCGCAAAGATTCGCCGTTTCCCGGCTGTGCATGAGCAGGTTCTGCCCGTAAGAAGAACGGAAACGCATCCGTCCTACCATCCGTACAAGTTCTTTATGCAGTCCATGAATACCAAGCTCGATCACGGTTCTTTCACCGATTTCCATCACCTGCTCTTCAATTTGTTTTTTCGTTTTTTCCACAACTTCCTCAATACGGGCCGGGTGGATACGTCCATCGGCCACCAGGCGTTGTAAGCTCAGGCGGGCGATCTCACGACGAAGCGGATCAAAGCTGGATAAAAGAATCGCTTCGGGGGTATCGT
This sequence comes from Bacteroidota bacterium, assembly GCA_963169885.1. Lineage (GTDB taxonomy): Bacteria > Bacteroidota > Bacteroidia > Chitinophagales > Chitinophagaceae > JJ008. Next base: position 6,075 of record CAUJFR010000091.1, on the reverse strand, counting down.
CTACAATCAGGTCTACTCCGGTAGCCGCTTCAATCGCACGGATATTCCGTCCTTCACGACCGATGATCTGTCCTTTGATCTCATCACTTTCCAGGTTGAATACCGTAATAGAATTCTCAATAGCCTGTTCAGCCGCTGTACGCTGAATCGTCTGGATAATGATCTTCCGGGCTTCTTTATTGGCTTTCAGTTTGGCGTCTTCGATGATTTCCTGCTGAAGCACCATGGCTTGAGACTGGGCTTCATGTTTCAGGCTTTCGATCAGTTGGTTACGGGCGTCATCTGCAGAAAGATTGGCGATTTTCTCCAGGCGTCGGATATGTTCTTCCTGGTGTTTTTCGAGTTCCGTTCTTTTAATATTGATCAGTTCAATCTGGCGGTTCAGGTTTTCCTTGATTGCCTCATTTTCTTTGATCTGCTTATCAAGATTACCTTCTTTCTGGTTGATCGTTTGCTCTTTCTGGCGGATCCGGTTTTCCGAATCGTTTATCTTCTTGTTTTTTTCAAAAACTTCTTTATCGTGAGCGGCTTTCAGCTGAACGGCTTTCTCTTTCGCTTCCAGTTCTTTTTCCTTGCGGATCGTTTCGGCCCTCAGTTCGGCTTCTTTCAGAATTGTTTGCGATTGTAATTCAGCTTCCTCGATTTGTTTGCGGGTGTTTTTGGAAAAGATGAACTTACCCAACAGGAGGCCTAGTCCAAGGCCCACTGCGCCAATAATGACTGGAATTATATTCGGATCCATTCGTTTTTTTGTTTAAAAGATGCACAATGCGGTTTTTTAACACGCATACCCGCCTTGTAATTCAGGCTGATATGTAATCAGCGAAGATACAAAACCCGGAGAAATACAGGAAATCTGGAATTAAAACAGGAAACCCTCCGCCGGCCATACAAAGAATCCGGTTGAAACACCCTAAAACCGTAAATTGAGGCCCTAAAACTTTCTGAATGAAATACGGATTTTGCCTTCTTTTCTGCCTGCCCCTGATTATTTCCGCCCAGGAATCGGGTAAACCATTTAAGTTAAACGGCACGTTGAAAGACCTGAAGTTTCAGCCTGAAATGGTGTACCTCCAGTACCAGGCAAACGGAGAATGGAAAACGGATAGTACGGTCGTCAATGAGAATAAATATACATTCAGTGGTCAGCTGAACGAACCTTCACAGGCTCGTTTACGGGTTAAATACAAGGTCGGGGAAGACGGGGTAAAAGTGCCCATGTCCGGACTCCGCGATATTGCAACGGTGTTTATTCAGCCCGGAAAGATCAAGGTCTCTGCTGTTGATTCCTTCAGTAATATTTCCGTAAAAGGATCGGATGTGCACACTGAGTACGCCGCCCTGCGTGAACAGGAGAAGCCATTTGAAGAAAGAATGAAACCGCTAATCGAGAAATATCGTGAATACGGGAAAGCCAAAGACCTGGCCAACCAGAATAAAACTGAGGAAGAGCTCGAGGCGATCGATAAAGAAAAGAATGAAAAAGTATACGCCGAGTACGTGATCACCAACCCCGAATCTCCGCTGGCACTTTGGGCACTCAAGCAATATGCAGGATGGGATATTAATGCGGATAAGGTAGAGCCTTTGTACACTTCGCTGTCACAGAAAAATAAAGACTATCCCTCCGCAGCCGATTTCCGGGAAGCCCTGGAAATAGCTAAAACCACGGGTATTGGTAAGTTCGCCCCTGATTTTACCCAAAACGATACCCTGGATCAGCCAGTGAGCCTTTCCTCCCTGCGTGGACGTTATGTTCTTGTCGATTTCTGGGCCAGCTGGTGCGGACCCTGCCGGGCCGAAAACCCGAATGTGGTGAAAGTGTTCAACAGGTATAAAGACCGCAATTTCCATATCATCGGGGTTTCACTTGATCGTACAGGAGCAAAGGAAAAATGGATGAAAGCGATCCATGATGATCAGCTGACCTGGACCCAGGTAAGTGACCTGAAATTCTGGGACAATGCAGTGGCCAAACAATACGGGATAAGAGCCATACCCCAGAATTTCCTCCTTGACCCGGAAGGGAAAATTATTGCCAAAAATATACGGGGGGAGGAGTTGGAGAAGAAGCTGGCGGAAGTTATGAAGTAGATCGTAGTTAGCAGATAGTAGTTAGTAGTCAACAGCCCCTCCTTAGAGATTTATTATAAAATAAGAAGTCGCCGGATACAAGTAATAGGCATGTGTCCGGCGACTTTTGAATTTCTTGTAAAAAAACTGATTCAACGTGACCTTCTCAGCAGGTGTATTCGACTACTAACTACTAACTGCTATCTACTAACTTTCCCTTCCGTCCAGCATCCGCTCAATCTGCTCCAGCCTTTCTTTCACTTCCTCCTGCACCAGGTAACTGGAAGGTGCCGACTGCATTTCCGTGGCCAGCCAGATCATGACCATGGCGATATAGTCCTGCATATCCTTGCCGGCAAACTCCGTTTTGAATTCCACGATTTTTTCATTGATGGTCTTAAGGGTTCTGCGCACCATCTCTTCATCCCGGGGTTCAATCTTGATCCGGTACGTGCGGTCCCCGATCAGGGCCGATATCAGAATTAAATCATCCATTGCTTGCAATTTCAAAATTGTTTTATTACTTTCGGAACCTTAAATCGAACACCGTATACCCTCCTGAAAACTAAGAGGTTAAGGCTATAGTGGGAAATGATAACGAACCAAAACTTTCCCCCATGTTCGCTAAAGTTAAGTCATCAGTTTTTATTGATGCATTACAACTCCAATTGACTGCTATCAAAGGGTACCACCCCCTGCGTGGTGTGTTGAAAGACGACACCGGTTCAGTCTGCCGCATCATTGAGCAAAAAATTTTCCGGGATATGGAAGAACTGACCTGGTCTGGTTTAAATGATCTCCCATATGGCCGTTATACACTGGAACTTTCTCATGGCGATGATGAAATGAAAATGAACCTGGTCAAACGGGTCTGATTATTCGCCCAGTAAGGCAATACAGCGGTCGATTTCTTTAAGATAACTGTTGATCTTTTTCTCTATTTCTTTCTTGTCCCGTTCATTCATCCCGCCGGCATTCAGTTTTAATATACTGACCTGTTGTCTTAACTCATCCAGGTACAACTGTTGCAGGGACAACTTTTCCCGGGCAATCCCCAGTTCCTCTTTCAACTTTTCATTTTCCTTGCGCACAGAAGCCTGCTGCTTCAATAACTGCTGCAGCTTGTCCTGTATACGTTTCAATTGTTCTTCCGTAGTACTCATTTTCTGATTTCAGCCTGTAATTCTTTTTCGAGTGCTCCCATAATCTTATTCATCCACCCATCGATCTCCTTATCGGTAAGGGTCTTCTCTTCATCCTGGAACGTGAAGTTCACGGCCAGCGATTTTTTACCGGTTCCCAGTTTTTCACTCTCGAATATATCAAAGAGTTTGATGTCCCGTAATTTATCCAGCCGGATCTTATGCACGGTATTCTCCACTTCCTGCCAGGGCAGTTCCCGGGATACAATCATCGCCAGGTCCCGCTGTACCTGCGGATAACGGGGGATCTCCCGGATCTTCGGATTATGATTGGACGCCAGGTCCGAAATCAGTTCCCAGTTCAGGCCGGCATAAAAAACCGGTTGCTTTATACCGAATTGATCCAGCACCCTTTTACTGACCTGTCCGGCTCCTGCAATTACATTGTTATTCAGTTTATAAACGATATGGTTTTCCAGTTTGGGAACTTCCATTGCTTCCACACTGTCTGCCTTTATTCCCAGTCCACGCAAAACCGCTTCCACCGTTCCCTTGAGGGCATAAAAATCAGCGGCGACAGCCTTTTGTTTCCATTCCTCTTCCCGGCTATTACCGGAGATCAGGATACAAAGCTGTTCAGCTTCATGGTATTTTCCGGCACCAGATGTACTGTAGGCTTTACCGAATTCAAATAAGCGAAGGGAGCTGTTTTTGTGATTCAGGTTATGGGCCACCACTTCCAGCGCGGTTTCAAAAAGAGAACTGCGCAGGATGTTCAGTTCGGCACTAAGGCTGTTCTTCATAGTAACCATGGTTTCCAGTTCCGCTGCTGAAAAATAAGCAGCATTGGTAATGGAGTTGGTCATCATTTCATGGTAGCCAAGTCCGACCAGGTAATCCGCCGTTTTTTCCTTCACTACTTCCCGTGCATAATTGTCCTCCACGGCAGGAGTAATGGTGATCGATTCAGGAATATCAATATTGTCCAGGCCATCAATCCGGACTATTTCTTCCACGATATCGGCGGGAAGACTGATGTCTGGTTTGTGAAACGGCACAGCCACCCGTAACTCATCAATACCCTCCTTGATTATTTCAAAACCTAAACTGGAAAGGATATTCTTCACGCTGTCCGGATGATAGTTTTTGCCGCTCAGTTTTTTGATATAATGCCATTTGATCTGCACATCCGCTTTTTCTTTTTTCTTTGGATATATATCCACGATCTCGGAAGCGATTTCGCCGCCGCAGATCTCCTTAATCAGCAATGCGGCGCGTTTCAGTACATTGACCGTAGCGGAAATATCCGTTCCTTTTTCAAAACGGCTGGCCGCGTCGGTACGCAGGTTATGCCGGAACGAGGTTTTGCGTAACCCGATTCCTTCGAAAAAAGCACTTTCCAGGAAAATCGTTTTTGTTTTTTCAGTTACCCCGCTGTATAATCCGCCAAACACACCCGCAATGCACATGCCACCTTCCTCATCACAGATCATCAGATCATCGGCACTGAGGGTTCTTTCCTTTTCATCCAGGGTGACAAAAGGGGTGCCCTCCGGTAAATTCTTAATGACCACTTTGCGGCCCCGGATCAGGTCTGCATCAAATGCATGCAGGGGTTGCCCGGTTTCATGCTGAATATAATTGGTGATATCCACAATGTTATTGATAGGACGCAAACCGATTGCTTTCAGTTTCTGTTTCAGCCAGACGGGTGACTCAGCAATGGTCACTTTGTCAATGCTGATGCCTGAATAACGGGGACAGGCGGTATCATTTTCAATTTTAATTTCTATCGGGAAGGAAAGAGAATCAGCCTTCAGTCCATTGCTATAGGGGATTTTGGGCCGCAGGTCTTTTTTATCATGATGACTCAGATAGGCGCATACATCCCGGGCTACTCCCCAATGACTCATCGCATCCATCCGGTTGGGGGTCAGTCCGATTTCGTAGATGATATCTTCATACGGCTTGAAGTATTCAGCCGCCAGGGTGCCCACTTTGGTATCGGCGGGTAAAACCAGGATGCCCGCATGTGAACTGCCAAGCCCGATCTCATCTTCCGCACAGATCATTCCATGGCTTTCCACACTGCGGATTTTTGCCACTTTCATGGTCAGGGGATCACCGGCTGAAGGGTAGATTGTAGTGCCTACGGTGGCGACCACTACTTTTTGTCCGGCGGCCACATTGGGTGCCCCACACACGATCTGCAGGGGTTCCGTCCCACCGGTATTTACTTTAGTCAGGGTTAATTTATCTGCGTTCGGGTGTTTTTCAGTGTGTAATACTTCCCCGATCACCAGTCCTTTCAACCCGCCTTTCACTTCTTCATAGGAATGCATGCTCTCCACTTCCAGTCCGATGGAAGTAAGGATACGGCTCAGCCGTTCAGGGTCCACTGTTACTGGCAGGTATTCACTCAGCCATTTATAAGAAATCGTCATTTTCGCTTGCTTCTTTTAATAGCTGCGAAGATATGGAAACGGGAGGAAGTGCGGGCCGGACAGTGCTTACATCCGGTAACAGATCGCGTTTATATTCATGCCAGCCCCCACCGAAGCAAAGAGAACGATATCCCCGGCCTTCAGGTCATGATTATCCCAGAGTCCACGTTTAACCATATCAAATAAAGTGGGGATGGTGGCAACGGAACTGTTTCCCAGTTTATGAATACTCATGGGCATGATATGTTCGGGAATTTCTTTGATATTATACAGCTTGAATAAACGGCGGATAATTCCTTCATCCATTTTCTCATTTGCCTGATGAATAAAAACCTTTTTTACATCCGTGATAGAAACACCGGCTTTATCCAGGCAATCCTTCATCGCAGCAGGTACATGCTGCATCGCATATTCAT
>CAUJFR010000090.1 GCA_963169885.1 Bacteroidota bacterium | reverse complement strand
CCAGTTGGCAGTCGCCAGTTAGTAGGCAGTTGCCTGCCGCCTGCCGACTGCTGTCTGCCGCCTGCCGACTGTATATTGCCTACTGCCGACTGATTACCCTATCTTTGCGACCTTAAATTTCCCTCCAGAATGAATTTCGATCGTAACACCATAATCGGGTTTGTCGTCCTTGCGCTGTTGTTCTTTGGCTACTTCTATTATAATAACCAGGAGCAGAAACGCTATAATGATAAAGTGAAGCGGGAAAAGGCCTTTAGTGATTCCATCGCCGCGCTTAACAAACCCAAAACTGATACGCTTGCACAGAAAAAGGATAGTGCCCAGGCGGATACACAACGGGTAGTGGCCGCTTCCGGTACATTCAGGGATGCTGTAAAGGGAACAGAACAACTGATTCAGACCGGCAATGAACTGCTCAATATTACGTTCAGCAGCAAAGGCGCTCAGGTTAAAAAGGTGGAGTTAAAGAACTTTAAGGGCCTGGACAGTAACCTGCTCCGGCTCGCGTCTTCTGATTTCGACCGGCTGAGTTATCCCGTAGTCACCGGGCCGAACCAAACGCTGCAAAGCGCCGATTTCTTTTTCAATAAGATCGACTCCGCTAAAAATGCAGATGGTTCAAAAACCTATGCATTTACCCTCACGTCGTCTGACAGTAATAATGCCGCCCGTATTGTACACAAATACACAGTGAAGCCCAACGATTACATGATCGATTTCGATATCGAATTTCAAGGGGCGGATCAGTTGCTGACACAAGGGAATTTGAATCTTTCCTGGCAGTATTCAGCCGCTCAGCAGGAAACCGATATTGATTTTGAAAAGCAAAACACACAGGTGGGTTTTGTGGAAAATGAAGAATTTGATTATTACACGGTGGGCAACCGGAATAGTGTTGATTTTAACAAATCAGTGAGTTGGGTAGGGGTGCGCCAGCGTTTTTTCTTCACGATCTTCCAGGCAAAGAAAAATTTCAGTTCCGGTAAACTGGAATGGACGCTTCCGTCAGACAGTTCACATGTCCTTATACAATCCACTGCCAATATGAAGGTTCAGCTGCCTGTCACTTCATCAGCTGCAGCCGGTTTCAGTATGTACTATGGTCCTTCGGATTATCATATTCTCAAAAAGTATGACCAGAAATTTGAAAAGCTGGTGAATTTAGGTCAGGGTATGTATGCATTTGTCCGCCCCCTGAATCGTTTTGTAATTCTCCCGATCTTCGATTTCTTTAAAGGGTTAACACCGGGCAGTATGGGATTGGCCATTGCCTTACTTACCCTTTTTATCCGTTTGTTGATTTCCCCGTTAACATATTCCAGTTACCTGAGTGGTGCAAAAATGAAAGCCCTCAGGCCCGAAATTGCCCGGCTGAAGGAAAAAACGGCCGGGGATCAGCAGGCCATGAGCATGGAACAGATGAAATTATTCCGGGAAGCCGGGGTGAATCCGCTGGGAGGTTGTATTCCGGCCCTGCTTCAAATCCCGATCTTCTTTGCCCTGTTCAGCTTCTTTAACTCGGAAGTCAGTCTCCGGGGTGCGGAATTCCTCTGGGCCAATGACCTGGCCGCTTTTGATGATCCGATTAAATTCGGATTCAGTATCCCATTCCTGGGAAGTCACCTGAGCTTATTCAACGTAACGGCAGCAGCCACCAGCTTCCTGATTTCCTGGTACAGTATGAGTATGACTCCGGATCAAAGTAATCCGATGATGAAATACCTGCCTTATATTTTCCCGGTATTTCTTTTATTCTTCTTCAATAAACTGCCTTCAGCCCTAACCTGGTATTATACTGTTTCAAATGCGGTGACCCTGATCCTGCAGTTTATTATCCAGAATTATATCATTGATCACGACAAGATTCTGGCAAAAATTGAAGAGAACCGGAAAAAGCCAAAGACCAAGTCCAAATGGCAGGAACGGATGGAGCAAATGCAGGAACAACAGAAAAAACTGAAGGATACGCAGCAGAAGAACAAGCGCTAAGCTGTTAAAATACTCTTAAGAAAGACCGGGATTTGTTGCAAAACACCCGGTTTTTCTGTTTAAGCAACTTATTGGCTAAATTGGCACGTCTTTTAGATATAATATACAGAAAACTACCATGAAAAAGATATACACGATAAGCGCATTACTGGGATTGCTGATGATCAGTATGGACCTGTTGGCCCAGCGCCGGCTCACGGAAGCGACCATTTCATATGATATTGTGATTAATACCACCAACGAAACTCCGCAGGCCGCTGATCTGCTTGATGGTGCCACCAGTGTGGTTTACCTGAAAGGCAGTTCCAGCCGTTCAGATATGATCAGTTCCCTTGGTACACAGGCCACGATCGTGGACGGTAAAACAGGGAATGTGACCGTGTTGAAGGAGTACGGCGAACAGAAGTATATGATCACCATGACCCGTGAAAACTGGAAAGAAACAAACAAAAAGTACGAAGGGATCACGTTTACCTATGTGGAGGAATTCAAGACCATTGCCGGTTATAACTGTCAGAAAGCTATCGGTAAGTTGACGGATGGAAGTACGTTCAATGTTTATTTTACCAGGGATCTTGTTCCGGTAAATAAGGATTTTCAGTATTTAAACAAGAATTTGCCCGGATTGGCTATGCAATACGAAGCCACCCTTGGCAACATGCTGGTGACTTATACCGTTTCCACGATCAATTTCAATCCCGTCCAGCAGTCAAAATTTGACCTGCCTAAATCAGGATTCAGGGTAATGACCTATGAAGAAAGCAAAGGGGGGAAACAGAATTAGATTAAAATTACTGCCGCTGAAACTGGCGGTTGCCGAGATCCAGTTTTACTTTATTGAGCACTACGTTCTTTTTGAGCGGAACTATAAACGTAGTCCGGCCTTTCTGTACGGTAACAACCGTATTCAGCCGGATGGTTCTTTTATTTGTTTCAGTATTGATTACTGAATTACCACGATAATTATAACCGGATTTTAATGAGAATGAACCAGGCTTGGAAATAGTGCGGCCGGAAAGAATTTTGGTTTTGGGTTTGTCAGTTTTCTTATTCCCGTCACCCAATGTGGCATAAGCACCCATACCGGTACAGGCAAAAAGCAGGATGATTCCCAGCTTTTTAAGTCCGCTTGTCCATGTGGTATTGGCCCGGTTATGCTTCATTAATTACAAATGTAGTGACAAATAAAAATATAAAAAAACCGTTCGTCCAGAACTTTAGTACTCTATTAACGGTTCAGGCTGTAAATTGTTACATGTTGACCGGTAAAAAAAATGTCTATTTTGCACATTTGGGGAAAACTAGGCGGCGATTCTACTGGTTTTTTTTACTTAACTTGTTGATAACAACAGTTTTCAGGGGGCAAAGGGATTTTGCTGTCTGAACCAGGCCTTAAACAGATTCAGCACTTTTAAAGACCGGAATTCATGCAAGAAAATCCATACCGGGAAGATAGTGAACTACTTCAGGAACTGCTCAGACAATTTGAAAACCTAAAAAATGGCCGCCCGCATTCCTTTATTGAAGAAGATTCCTTTGAAAAAATTATCGATCATTATCACGGGAATGAAGACCTGAAAATGGCAATGTCTGCTGCTACACACGCCTGTGAGCAATATCCCTATTCGGCAATGCTACGGATCAAAAAAGCCGATATTTTACTGGCCAGGCGGCAATACCATACCGCGCTTGATGTACTGGAACAAGCCACTTTGTTGGACAGCGGGGATATCAATCTCTATATTCTGAAGACGGAAGTCTACCTGGCACTGGATCAGCAGGAGAAAGCTGTAACCCTGCTGGAAGAAGCGATTGCGTTGTTCGAGGGAGAGGAGCGGATGGAGCTCCTGTTTGAGTTGGCTGATGTTTATGACGATTACGAAGACTTTGAGAAAGTATTTGATTGCCTGAAACTAATCCTGGAGGATGATCCGAACAATGAAGAAGCACTGTATAAAATCTGTTTCTGGACAGATTTTACCGGACGGAATGAAGAGGGGATACGGCTTCATTTAAAAATTATTGATGAATATCCCTATAACGAACTGGCCTGGTTTAACCTTGCGGCTGCTTACCAGGGTTTAAAGCTCTATGAAAAAGCCATTGATGCCTATAAATACGCGATCACGATTGAAGAAAAATTTGATTATGCTTACCGGAATATGGGGGATGCCTATATCCGCTTAAGGAAATATAAAGAAGCGATTGAAGCGCTTGAGAAAGTGAATGAACTTGCCAAGCCGGAAGATGTGATTTTTGAAGCGATCGGTTATTGTTATGAAAAACTGAAGAATCCGGCACAGGCCCGCTTCCATTACCGGAAGGCATCGCACCTGCGTCAGGACGATAGTAAGTTATTTTATAAAATCGCGTCCACCTACTTTAATGAAGGGCAGTGGACGGCCTGTATCCGTCAGCTGGAAACCGCCATGAAAATACACCGGAATCAACCGGAATATAATTTACTGGCCGGAGAATGTAAACTGCAGCTTGGTCTTTACCGTGAAGCCGTACAGTATTTTTCAACCGTTGTCCGGTTGCGTCCACGGAACGCCAACGGATGGGAAGCGCTGATTCGCAGCCTGTACATGGGTGGTTTTTGGGAAGAAGGAATAGAACAGGCGGAAGCCGCTCTGAAGTTAACCGGAAACAAACCCCTGTTTCTGTATTATAAAGCAGCACTGCTGTTTGCCGCCGGTAAATCAAAAGAGGCCCTTTTGTGGCTGGAAAATGCATTACAGGCAGCACCCCGGCTATTGAAAAAAATGGTGGAATTAAATCCGGCCCTCCTGCAGAACCAGTCATTGGTCGATCTGCTTGCCAGGTACAAGCGAAACAAGTCAATCTGATCCGTTCCTTCATTAAATCACACAGAAGCCCGCGAATCTTCCTTATTTTTGCCGCGTTTTAATATTGAGGTACATTTAATTATAAGAGTATGAATTTTAATTTAACGCAAATACCGGACAGGAAACAAAAGCCCAGGCAATCAGGCCTTACTATGGTAATGGATAAAGGGCTGAGTGTTGAAGAAGCCAAAAATTTCATGAGTGTTTCTTATCCTCATGTGGATATTGTTAAACTGGGATTTGGCACGTCATTCGTAACACCCAACCTGCGGGAAAAGCTGGAAGTATACCGTTCCTACGATATCCCGGTTTATTTCGGCGGAACATTGTTTGAAGCCTTCCTGATCCGTAACCAGTTTGAAGATTATATCAGTGTTTGCAAGGATTTTGGTATCAGCTATATGGAAGTCAGCGACGGCTCTATCACCATCCCGCATGCCGAAAAGTGTGGTTATATTGAAAAGCTCACCAAACATGGTACGGTACTTAGCGAAGTAGGCAGTAAAGACGCTGCCCATATCATTCCCCCCTACAAATGGATTGAACTGATGCGGGCTGAACTGGAAGCGGGATCCTCTTATGTAATCGCGGAAGCCCGGGAGGCTGGTAATGTAGGTATATACCGGGGTAGTGGCGAAGTACGGGAAGGGTTGGTGCAGGAAATTCTGACGCAGATTCCCGGCGAACAGATCATCTGGGAAGCACCTCAGAAAGCACAACAGCTCTATTTTATCGAATTACTGGGTTGTAATGCCAACCTGGGAAATATTGCACCTTCTGAAGTAATACCCCTGGAGGCGATGCGGATCGGTTTAAGAGGTGATACCTTCGAACTATACCTTGATAAAAAAGAAACGGTCTGATGCGGCTATTCGGCCTGATTGGAAATCCGCTGGGACATTCTTTCTCTGAAAAGTATTTTACCCGGAAGTATGAGGAACTGCAAATCCACAACTGCCGGTACAAGTTGTTCCCCCTTTCAGCGATCACTGAATTGCCGGCATTACTGGATGCACATCCTTCGTTGGAAGGATTGAACGTCACGATCCCCTATAAGAAAGCCGTTTTACCTTACTTAACGGACTCTCTTATACCGGAAGGGCTAAATGCCTGCAATTGCATTAAAATCAGAAGCGGACAGCTGACAGGCTATAATACGGATGTATTGGGATTTGGAAAAAGCCTGACCCCATTGCTGAACAGCGCACACCAACGGGCGCTGGTATTGGGAAATGGGGGTGCAACTGAGTCGATTCTGTATGTATTGAAAGAAAAAGGAATTCCGTTTGAAGTAGTGAGCCGCAGCCTGCATAAAGGATCTACCCTCACTTACAGCGAGCTCACGCGGGATATTGTACAAGCACATACGCTTATCATCAATACCACACCATTAGGTACATATCCTCATTCAGACAATTTTCCGGATATACCTTATGAGGGGATTACCCACCGGCATTTACTTTATGATCTGGTGTATAACCCGCCACTCACAAAATTCCTGCAGCAGGGAAAAGAAAAGGGGGCACAGGTCAAAAACGGCGAAGAAATGCTGGTGATTCAGGCTGAAGAAAGCTGGTCATTCTGGAACCGGGATTAACAGCCCTTCATCTTCAGACGGGCTTCTTCCGGTACACCCGTAATTTTCTTTAGTGTATAATCGTAACAAACCATCCCGGTCCTGGCTAGGGCCACGGTTATGTTTCCGTCGGGTGTGTTTTTTTCCAGCTTATAAAACAGTTCAAACCCAACCCGTGAAATTTCGCCTGCAGTCACATAGGCAATTAACGGTTCGCCATAAAACAATTCTTTTTTAAACTCTATGCACACGTCAGACATGATCAGTGCAGAACCGGCCAGATTCATTTCCGTATAACCGAAACTCCCAAGGTATTGCATACGCGCCTCATGGATCAGGGACAGGATCGTGTCATTGCCGGTATGTCCGCCATAGTTAATATCTGTTATCCGGACAGGAATCGGACAGGAAAACGTAAATACCGCGGGTGTTACTAATTTATTCCTTCCCATATTTGTGTAGTGCCAGTTCGCTGTTTTTTATCGGTTAGTTCTCTTCTTCCGTATTGATGAGCAGCAGCAAATCCAGGAAACTGTCTCCTGAATGTCCAAGCGATGATGTAATCATTTTTTCCCTCCATTTTTTCAACTGATCTGTACAGGCCGGATCCTCTGCTTCACCGGAAAGACAGCAAACCATACCGCCCAGTTTTTTGGAAACCCGGATGATATTTCCTTCCGGGGTCATAAGCTTGATATAGCGTTCTGCCGGTTTGTGTTCGGAAAGTACCGTTTCCCCGGTAGTAAGTCCTCTTGTTCCCGCATCCCCGCTATAGGTATTAAAATAGAAGCCGGATACTTCGCGGGCTATTTTTTTAGCAGGGTACTCCAGTTTTGCATATGTTTTTTTACTGGCTTCCAGCGCGGCATCATTGCGTGCATCCTCATTCTCTGCAGAAGCTGTGGCGACCAGTTCATCCAGCGTTTCTTTTGTCAGATCCGATTTGCCCGGATCAATAACAGGAAGCGTGTCCTGGTGTAAGGCCATCTCTTCACCTTTAACTCCGGGCTGAACCATCCGCATAATGCCAAGGCCAATGGTAACTAAAATAGCTACTGCGGCAGCGTAGCGCCACCAGGGAGTTATTCTTTTAATTGGTTGTTGTTCAGTATCAAGTTCACGGGCAATTTTGTCCCAGGTTCCATGTGGGGGAGTTACTTCAGTATTTGCGAGTTGTTGCCCGATACTGATTTCTTCAAGGCCAGATAAAATCCGGTTCCAGTTATGCGGTGCCGGATTCACTTCAGCCACGGCAAGCTGATGTCCGGTAGTTTTATAAGCTTCCATTTCCCGGAGCTCCGAAAGAATATGCTCCCAGGCAGCCGGTGGCGGGGGTACTTCGTGATTCAATAGTGTATGACGGATCTGCTCACTCATGATTTCGTACTTATTCCTCTTTGACGGTCTATATGCGTTCTGACCATGTCCTGCAGGATGACCTTGGCCCTGGATAACTGTGACTTACTGGTGCCCTCGCTGATGCCTAATTGGTCGGCTATCTCTTTGTGGGTATAGCCTTCAACCACATACATGTTAAAAACGGTGCGGTAACCAGGGCTCAGTTCCTGTACCAGCGCCATAATGTCTTTGGCTCCCAGTTCATCCAGTACGGATGTATATTTTCCCTCGATTGTATTTTCTTCTTTTTCTGTTACGGGCAGCAGGTATTTCTTTCGGCGGAAATGCTCAATGGCCGTATTGACAAAAATCCTCCGGATCCAGCCCTCAAAAGAGCCTTCGTTCCGGAAACTGTCCAGTTTTTTAAAGACCTTAATAAAACCTTCCTGTAAGATGTCCTCTGCTTCTTCGGCATTGCCGGCATAACGGAGACAGACAGCATACATCCGGGGGGAAAACCGGCGGTACAATTCCTCCTGCATACGCCGGTCACTTTCCATGCATCCTCTTATAAGGTCGCTGTCACTGATATTTTGGTTGCGTTCAGGTGTCAAAATTTGGTGGTTTTATTATAGGCTATTCAAAAATGCTACCAGTTTTTGGGTGGCTTTCTTCCGGTGACTGAACCGGTTCTTTCCTTCCATATCCATTTCCGCAAAACTAAGGGCTGAACCGTCAGGTACAAATACCGGATCATAGCCAAAACCGTTATTTCCACGTCTATCCTCGGTAATATGGCCTTCGCAGATGCCTTCAAACAGGGTTTCCTGCCCGTTTATTAACAAGGATATAACGGTCCGGAAACGGGCCCGCCTGTTAGAGGCTCCCTTCAGTTTTTCCAACAGTTTGTCAATATTTGCTTCAAAGGAAGCGTCTTCACCGGCATATCGGGCACTTTTTACGCCCGGCTCCCCACCCAACGCTTCCACTTCCAGTCCTGTGTCTTCACTAAAACAGTGGGAGCCTGTCAGTTCAAAAATAGTGGATGACTTGGTACGGGCGTTTTCCTCCAATGTGTTATATGGCTCAGGTATATCAATGTTGATCCCGGCTTCCTTCAGGGTAATCAGCTCCAAAGGACCTTTCAGCACAGCGCGGATTTCATCAACCTTATGCTGGTTATTCGTGGCAAAAATCAGTTTCAATACAGGAATTTATATGGTAAAGAGTAGTTTAAGATTATTCCAGAGACGGGTTTTAAGCGTCCGGTCGTTTTCCATTCTTCCAAGGTCCGGACACCAATGATAGGTACATCCGTTGAAAGCCTGAAGCTGAAA
>CAUJFR010000089.1 GCA_963169885.1 Bacteroidota bacterium | reverse complement strand
AAGATGAAAGGAAAGGAGAACGGGTCTCCCTTCCTGTTAAAAATTGGTTTTTCATTTTTTCCAGATCCGGCTGGCAAAAGCCGCATCCACTTCCGGGGAAGTAATATGATTGGAGTAATTACTCATGGTTTTGATGGCCACACCGGCAATGATACCCAGCACATGCGCTTCGGTATAACCGGCTGCGAGAAATTCATCAATATCCTCCCGGGAGATATTTCCCCGGTTAGCTGTGATCAGACGGGTAAGCTTTGATAAAGCCGCATATTTGTTTTCAGGAATCGCCTGGCCATCACGTATGGCATCGGTCACTTCGGCCGGTACATGGGTCATATGATCCCCTACAAAACTGTGCGCCGCCATACAGTACTCACAATTGTTTTCATAAGCCACCGATAAAAACACCACTTCCTGTTCGGCTGATGTAAATCCGGAATTAGCCCTGAAACTGTTATAAGAATAGGTATAGGCATCCAGCAGCGCAGTATTAGCCCCCATGTTTACATACATATTGGGAACAAAACCTAATCCCTTTTTGGTATTATCAAGGATTTCATTGGTCTTGGGTGAACGAACGATGTGCTCAACGTTTAAGTTTGTCATTGTTTATCTGTTTTATTTATAATTGAAATAATGCCTCTTGTTGCTTCAGACTTTGCGGAGTTGTGTCTGAATATCAAAACTCCAGCTGCCACTGCCCCTGACCCATAACAAGCCCGCCATCATAAGGGCGATCACCGGCATAATGGGCAGCTGCGGTTGTGAAGGAAAGGCTCCGGGGTCAGTTACTGTCAGGTGGACATACACGGCCACCAGCATGATGGGGATCACCAACAGGGCACCGATCCGGGCATAATAGCCCAGTAAGATGATGGTGCCAATGATGAATTCCATTATGGGAACACCCCAGTAGATCAGCTCATAAAAAGGAAAGCCAGCTTCGTGCAGCTGAATGGACCAGGCATGTCCGTAATCGGGCAGGGCCAGTTTCATAAAGCCCGTCATCATAAACATAATGCCCAGCATCACCCGGTTGATCCCGTAAATTTTGCTGGAACTCGTTTTTCTCAGATTGTACATGTGATTGATTTTTGAATTATTGATGAATACAAAAATCAATCTATACAAACGGTTCGCTTGTCAAAGCCGGTTCAATTATTTGGGCTTTTGGTTCAACCGGTATTCAGATGGGGATAAAGAAAATTTATCTTTAAAACACTTGGAGAAATGAGGTAATTCATTAAAACCTGCCTCGTAAGCGATATCCGTAATCCGCTGATCGGTGAACTGCAGGAGACCGGCTGCTTTATCGAGCTTTTTATTGCGCAGGTAATTGCCGGGACTGTCATTATAGATCCGTTTGAATTCCCGTTTGAAGGAGGAAAGGCTTAAACTAGTGAGTTGCGCGAGTTCTTCTATCGAAATATCACTATAAAGATGAGCGTCGATGACTTCCTGGAAAGAATAAGTAGTCGGTGAAAACAAACCGGCCAATACCTGCTGGATATTTGCCTGATCTTCTGTCTGTGATAAAAGCAGGATCACTTCCTTGAGTTTCAGGATCAATAAATCATCATTAACCAGGTCGGGGTTTTCAAAGTAAAACAACAGGCTCTCAATATACTTGCTGATGAGCACTGTGCCCTTTACATTGGCCATGGCCAGGTTACCGGCAGCTGGCTTCCGTAAAAATAGCGGTAGATCATTCTCATAGATCCTTTTCAATATCTCCGGATGAAAATGGACCGCGATAGTCTGAAACGGACCCGTGGCGGCGGTTACCGGTATCCGGGTTATATAATTCCCGCATTTCAGTAAAACCGATTCTTTGGTCGGGATCCTGATCTTATCTACTTCCGAAATCGTTTCCCCGACGCCATCAATCACATAAAAGAAACAGGCTTCATTGGGCATCGTGTTGAGCTTCCGGAACGGCGGCTCAATCACCAGCTTTTCAAACGTTAATTTTCCAAAAAGCTCATACCTTTTATGTTCCAGGATCATACTGACAAAGTTAGCGGTTATACAAAACAATCATTTATTACCTGCCCGGCCTGAACCTTTCAGAGGACTTCAGGATTGGCAATATTCACCGGGTTCCCGTTTGCAAAAGCCAGGATATTTTCAAAGGCTTTTGAAAAATATTTTTCATAGGTCTGCTTTTCTATAAATCCCAGGTGGGGAGTACAAAGTACCTGGGGCATTAATAATAAAGGATGCGTCGGGCTGATGACCGGCTCCTCTTCATACACATCCACTGCGGCGAAACCCGGTCGACCGGCATGCAGTGCCTGTACCAATGCATCTTCCTCGATCAGTTCAGCCCGGCTCGTATTTACAATCAGGGCATCCGGTTTCATCAGGACAAGGTCCGTTGCTTTTACAATACCAAACGATCTGCTGCTTAAGCGCAAATGAAGGCTGAGGATATCCACGCGGCTGAAAAAATCCGCTTTAGTTTGGGCTACAGCATAGCCGTCTGCAGCGGCCTCTGCCAATGATTTTTCACTGCCCCAGATCAGCACGTCCATTCCAAAGGCTTTAGCATAACGGGCTATGAGTTTACCGATTTTCCCATAGCCCCAGATACCGATCAGTTGTCCATGCAGTGCCGTGCCGATATTGGTTTGCCATAATCCTTTCTTCATGGCTTCCATTGCTTGTGGCAACTGCCTTCTGGCATTCATGATCAGGCTCCAGGTCAATTCAGCCGGTGCAATGGGTGATCCTTCTCCTTCCGCTACAGCCACTTTGTATTTTGAACAGGCAGCGAGATCGAGATGTCCGGCAACCTTCCCTGTCTGGCTGATCAGTTTAAGCCCCGGCAGCCGGGATAACAATTCTTCCGAAATTTTTGTCCGCTCCCTGATCAACACTATTGCATCGGCCTTTGCGAATTGAGCGGCCAGCGTTTCCACATCCGTTGAATAATCACTCAGTATGGTTACCGTATGTCCATCTAATAACTGAAAGCAACGGAGATTTTTTACGGCTTGCTGGTAATCGGCTGGAATAACTATATGCATTTGTCCGGGTTTAGGTTTAAAAAACTTTATAGATCGAGATATTGCCTACTTCATGTTTTCTGTTTCCCCTGATATCAGCGGTGCTGACTTTCTGTGTTATTTCAAGACTCAGCTTATTAACGGATATCACAAATCCATAATCGTATCCGTAGGCTATTTTCCGGGGAATCGCTCTTTCCAGCTCCTCTTCACGGGCTTCTGGTTTTTGGCGGCCTTTCGCTTCAAATAATCCGCCGCTGATCAATGTATTCTTCAGGTTATAGCTGATGCCGGGTTTCAGCAGGGCATAAAACTGAAACCTTGTTTGTTCGTTTACTGGTTCAGCTGAATGATAGTGATTGATAAACCCGTTGAATAAATCGTTGATCTTACCGGTCCTGATTACCGTATAGCTGGAAATTCCGGTCCATAAGGTACCTGCTTTAAAATTAACAGCACCTGAAATATCAATATGCCGGTTCGGTTTCCAGTATTGTTTTTCAGCGGTAAAATCAATATTCAGGATCAGGTTAGTCCGGATCTGGTGATGCCAGCCTTCCGGCAACGGATCATTGGTCAGCCGGTGTACTGTTCGCTGGGTTTCCCTGGCAAAAGAATAAGGGCCGGTCAGTCCTGCCATTACTTCCGTCTGATAGCGGATCATCCGGGCCCGGTTTTCTGACCGGAGCGAACGGATGAGGAACAGGGCTCCGGCGTATGGGTTATCCGATTGATCCGGCACTTGCGCCCGGATATTAACCGGTGTATAAATCAGCTGCATTATACTCCAGCCAAATGTATTCACCGAATTTGCGCCGGCTTCTGGCATCCAGCGGTTCAGGATAAAGCGGTCCGCGCGGCCCGCTTCTTTAAAAAAGTCAATCCGGGTGCCATTGGTATAAGCTTCGTCCGTAGCCCGGCCATGAAAGTTTAGAAAATCATTTTCTTCATAGAGGCGGAACATTTTCTGCTGACCCGCAACCGGTGAAAAAAATCCTTGCAATACCACATAAATAATGGCATATAAAAAATAACGTATCATTTTCGATTCTTTTAATTCCCGTAACCAGCACGGTAGCTTGTAGCAGTGCTGTAAAATGAAAAGGGGGCTGCCTGTTGAAAACAACCCCCTGTTTCCCTAAACCCACACTCCAGCCTTATTTCAAACTCAGTTTTTTTACTTCGTTCAGGAATTCTGTTGTTTTGTACACTTTGGAAGACAATAAAGTGAAATTGGTCAGCGATGCTTCATAGCCATTCAGACCGGGTAATATCGCAGAAGCCGTTGCATCTGATATTACCGCCACTTCGAAACCTTCTTCCAGCAATTCCCGCAGGTGTGCTTCCACACAGAGGTTGCCCGACATACCGGCGATCACCACTTTGTTTATTCCTCTTTTTCTTAATTGTAAAGCCAGGTCATTACTTTCCGGACCATAAACTTTATGCGGGGAAGTAACGGTTACATTTTTACCGGCGATATATTGTTTGTACGGGGCGAGCCAGTCTGCGCCGGAGCCTTCAAACCCTTCCGTTGTCAATGCGCCTTTTCTGTCAAACATGTGAATATTGTGCATCAGTTTTTCCAGCACCCCTTCAAATTTCCACTGATGATCATGCGGATAATAATAGTGCGGGGAAACAAATACGGGGATATTTTTCTGTGCGGCGGTTTCAAAAATCCGGCGCAGGTTTTCCACTGTACCGTTTGCTTTTACACTTTCGCCTACGGCACCCCAGGCCACTCCTTTCTCACTTAAAAAATCATTCTGCGGATCGGTGATCACGATGGCCGTACCAGCGTCAAATTTGAATCCGGGATCCGGGAGCTGGGCAAAACCGGAAATAGTGGCGAGTAAGAGTATAATGGATAAAAATTGCTTTTTCATTTGTTTGTCGTTTTACTTATTAAATGATTGTTGTTATGTACTGTTTATGCATTTTCGGTTACCATTACCGGTGCTTCCGGAAAATCAATGGCCACTTCTGTGATTTTGTGGAGATAGTTCATAACTATTTTATCGGCAATAGCGAGTACCAGATCTACCAGTGAACCGGATGTATAACCGGCAGCCATAAAGCGGTCGATCAGCGTTTTATCCGGGTTACCACGGGTGGACGAAATGGCGAAAGTTAATTTAGCCAGTGCATCCAGGCGGTTGTCAAAAGAGGCCTCCCCGCTGCGGATTTCCAGGATCTGCTGATCGTTAAATCCATTCATTTTGGCGATAACCGTGTGTGCGCTCTGGCAGTAGCGACAGCCATTCACCTGGCTGACCACGAGGTTGATCACTTCTTTTTCCTTATTGGAAAGAGAGGTCTTGCCATTCTGGAATTGCAGGTAGCGTCCCAGTCCGGTATCCGAGTAAGCCAATACCGCATACAGGTTCGGAACAAAACCCAGGGCGGATTTCAGGTTGTCAAAAATGGTCTTGTTCTCTGCCCCCACTTCTTCTCTTACAGGAACTTCAAATTTTGTCATTGTGTTTTTTTTACTGTTTAGTGAATTAATTACAATGCAAAATTGCGTTGCAGGTGGGGGTGCGGGTTAGGCAATAACACCCGGAGTGTTGGCATTTTTTCCTTCTTTGATAAAATGTCTCAGTTTTCTTTCCCGGTATTCCCTGGGAGACACGCCTTCCTTGTTGCTGAAGAAGCGGCTAAAGGTTTGCAGGTCTTCAAAGCCCATTTCATAAGCAATCTCTTTTACGATTTTATCCGTATAGAGTAGCTGTCTTCTGGCTTCCAGTAACAATCTGTCCTGGATGATCTGCAATGGTTTTTTCTGTCCGTTTAAGGCAAATAAATTGGTCAGTGATTTGGGAGACTTATTCAACAAGGCGGCATAAGCGGCCACAGTATGTTTGGTCCGGAAATGCGATTCGACGAGGTAGTTGAATTCCCGGATCGTATCGAGCTGAACTTTTCCGGTAGCAGGTAGCCGGTATTGTTTTTTAAATAGGCGGGTGGATAAAATAACAAAGCGCTTTAACATCATCTGCAGCATTTCCTGCTGAAGATTATCCCTGGACACCATTTCCAGGGAGAGCATTTCCCAGAGTGTTTGAAATTTTACGGCCTCTTCATCACTGACGGTTATCACCGGAACATGAGCGGAGCCATAAAACAAGATGCCTTTACAGCCCACCTCTTCATCGTGGTCGATGATACAGTAAAAGGAGCGGTTAAACCGGATAAGGCGTACGAGGCCAACCGATCTGACGGTGACCTTATGAAACTCGGTTAAGAACACGATCCGGTTGGCAGCGATCCGGTGTTCAACATGGTCAATATATAAAACCATTTCCCCTTCGATATTCCAGAGAATCAATAATCCGTTTTTGGAGAAGGCGGTCAGTTCGTGTTGATTGAAGGTTGTCAGGTCTTTTACAACCAGTTCTTCACTGGATTGGCCTAAATAATACATAGTCCGGTTGTTAGTGGTTGAATCCTGTTTAGCAATAACTGTGTCGAAGGGATAAAAGTAGCCTGACCGGAAAGCGGTCATTTATATATATGGTCCAGAATTTTATAAATGGAGTTTAAAAAATGGAAGCCCCCCACTAAGCACTTCCCCTTACCCTACTTACATACTTATCATTATTCGGTTAATAAGTATTCTTAATTACTTTTTTATTTATATGCCTGATTATACATTAGTAATATAATTGTTCAATCCTTTATCCACCAATCTTATGTACAACATCCTTAAGGGGCTTCTTGTCCCCGTTCGTCAAAAAGCTATTTACTTAGCCACACTGCTTCTTTTTTCTTTAGTAACGCATGCGCAAAACCTGACCCTGTCCTCCGGCGGACAAACCGGGACATCGGGTACCAACTGGAGTACGTCGGGTACGAATCCGATTACAATTTCAGTAACGGGTGCGGCTAACGTAAACACCAGCGTGATCGAAGGCTACCTCAACGCAGGTACCAGCGTAATCGTGACTAACAGCAGCGTGGGTACTACCATCAATTCAAACATTACTAAAAGCGGTGGCGGCAATGCCTCGTTTACTATAAAAGATATAGGCAATATCAAGGTCGCCACGAATATTACCATCAGCTCCTCCTCCAACACACTGGACCTGATCCTCTGGGCCGATTCCGATAACAGTCAGGGCGGTACCATTGACGATTTTATTTTTATCAATACAGGGGCAACCATCTCCACCAACGGCGGCCGGATCATTATGGCCGGCGGACCCGATGACGGTACCAATGGCGGCACCAACGCCGATGGCATCCCCGATGGATTTGCCTGGAACGGCTCTAACTCCGTTACCTATGGCGCCAATACCGTAGGCGGACTGACCCTGGGTCCACTCTCAGGAACAGGTACCGTTGTTTCCCTGCTGAGCAGCGGTGGTGAAATCATCCTGCGGGGTGCCAGCAGCAACAATAACAGTTATCCGGGAATTGGTTCACAGGGCAACCTGAAGATCGTTTCCGGCACCGGCAAGATCACCATGTATGGTAAATCAAGCACGGGACATGGTGTGGAACTGACCTATGGAGCCGCCCCCAGCGTTGCAATCAGCTCCGCTTCCACCAGCACCCCGGCCTTAGACCTGAAAGGCACCACCTCCGCATCCGGCTATGCCGGCTTCTGGCTCTCCAATAATGCCAACGGTAATATCCTCTTTGAATCCACGGCCGCAACCGGTGGTGGTATGACCATCGAAGGGGTAAGCACCAACTCATCTGGTCTCTGGTTTGGTATAACCAACACCAATATCATCACCCAATTATTATCACAGGCCGGTACCATTACCCTCAAGGGCGACGGAGCCCTGAACGCCTCTCTTTACCTGTATGGTGATCTGTATATCGGTAACCGGAAAGATGCCACCGCCATTCAGGGCGTTACTCCTTCAGTTACTGCTTCCACGGCCAATATCCTGCTACAAGCCGATGATCAATACACCTTCAGCAATACAGCTACCAAAAATGTAAATATCAACAGCACCGGCTCACTAACCATGGAGGCCTATACCGCTTCTTACAGCGGTACCCTGAGCTGGGCAGGTAATGTGGCTTTTGGCAGCAACTTCAGCAGTATTGTACTGGGTGAGTCTGCTGAAAATTATACGATCACCCTCAATACCGCCCTTACATCCGCCGGTAATATTACCGCTTATGCCAGCGATTTTAATCTGGCCAATGGCATTGGACTGACTTCCACCGGAGCGGGCAATATTAATATCAATGCCCGCGGTTCTTTTGCTACTGTGGGTACCACGAGACGGAGTCTGGTTTCTGCTAATGGTAACATCAATGTATATGCGGATTCGGATGCCAGTGGCAATGGCCAGCTGGATATCGACTTCCTCACGTTCAATGCAGGAAGCGGCACCACCACCCTGCGTACCGAAACCATGAACTGGTCAACCGCAGCCAGTACGGATAAACCTTATTTCAATGGTACCGGTGCGGTGGTAATCGAACCTTCCGATGCCGGCTTCCAGGGCGTTTCCTCTTCCTGGTTCTTCTTTGATCAGGATGCCAACGGAATCGGTGGTATTACCATTGGGAAAAATGGCAATACAAATACTGTAATCAACGACCAGTCACTCACCGTGGCCGGGCCCGTATCTTTTTATGGTACCACGATCACCCTCGGTGGTACGATCAATACCAGTACCGGCGGAACTAACGGCGATGTATACCTTAAAGCCAGCGGCGACATTCTTCATACAGCTGGCTATGCCCTTACCAGCAATGGGGGAGATGTAGTGTACTGGGCCGATGCAGATGGCAGCGGCGGTGGCCGTATTGAACTCTTTTCAAACATCACTACCAGCGGCGGTCATTTGTGGGTAGGCGGCGGCAGCAGCAGCGAAACACAAAACAGTCTCACCGTACCCACCGGCTATGCACAATCCGTTACGATCAACAAACAAGGCGTACAGGTCAAAGGCATTACCATTAATACCAATGGTGGCAGCATCCGTATGAAAGGCGAAAGCAATGACACAGGTAACGGGGATAATGATTTTGGCGTAACAGTCGTAAACAGTACCATTCAATCCGCAGCCGGCGATCTTTCACTATATGGTACCACGCGGAATGATGTGAATGTGGGTGCAGGGCTGTTCATCGGTACCGAGAGCGGCGCTGTAGCGGCCACCGGAAATGTAACGCTCTCTTCCACTTCGGGTAATATCTACCTGGAAGGAATCTCGGCAGTCAGTAATAGCTATATATGGGCCCATGGCCTGGCCCTCGTAAATTATTACGGCGATGATATCAGCATCTCCACCACTACGGGTAATATTACCAGTCTGGGTGATGCCACTGTTTCCGCCGCAATCTCCGGAGAAGCGATGGGCTGGGTAGTACAAAACACCGCTATCAACTCCTACAGCAGCATTACCACCGATGGCGGGGCTATCAGTCTCAGTGGTACCAGCGGAAATACCGGTGATGATTTCAGCATGGGACTAAGAGCGAATAATGCGGTGAACAGTCTTATTATCGGGGATGCCAATACGGGCGATATAACCCTGAAATTCGGCACCCTGCAAACAAATGCGGTGGCCACCACCGCTGTAACGGTTTTAGGTGGTGCGGGTGCATTGATCCTCGAGCCCTATGGTGCAGACTGGGCAACAAACCTTAGCATTCCGGATGAGTATACAGTGCGTTCAACCATTACCTCCTTACGCATCGGTAAATCCACCAATACAAAAACAGTTACTTCAGATATCGCTTTCTCTGTGGCAGGTGCAGCGAGTATTTATGGTTCAGCCATTACACTCAATCAGAACCTGGCTTCCACCGCTTCGGGCAATATCAGTCTTTATACCAACAGCCTCAGCATTGCTGCTTCCAAAACCATCAGCTCTGCTGGTAATCTCATCATTGAACCTCAGACCAATGGTACCAGCATCGGTCTCGCAGGCGGTACAGGCACATTAGCCATTACAGCGGATTATTTCGCTAATAAGTTTACCGATGGGTTCATTGAAATCCGGATCGGCAACAGTGCAGCCGGTACGATTACTCATGGTGCATCGCTCACCCTCAATGATCCCCTGCAGCTGATCACAGCCGGCAACCTGGCGCTCAATGAGAATATTATACTGGGGGCCAATGATTTCATCTTCAGTGGAACAAGTATTATACCTGCCACGGGCAAGTATATACGCAGTAACGGCACTGGTAAATTAAAGATGACCCTTGCCAATAGTGCGTCCAAAACATTTCCCATCGGTACATCCTATTATAATCCCGTCACCATTACCAACAACACCGGGTCCTCCGATGAGTTTTATGCCACGGTATCAGATGGTGTATACTATAATGGTGCCGCCACCGGTTCAGTAACCCTCGGAGCTCCGAGAGTAGACCTCACCTGGAATATTGGCAACACGGGTGCCAGTACCGGTGCAGGAACGGTAGACCTTGATTTTAACTGGGTACCGGCGAATAATGTCACGGGTACCTTTGTCGCTCCCAAACTGATGCATTACAATGGCAGCAGCTGGGATATCCTTTCCGGTTCGCCTGTATTTGATATAGTGGCCGGCACGCTCAGTTATACCGGCTACAGCGGCAGCTTTTCCCCCTTTGCCATTGGAGAATCCAACTTTATTCTTCCCGTTACCTGGTTATCCTTTACCGGTACCGGGCAGGGAAAAACTGTATTGCTTAACTGGTCGACTGCTGCAGAAAACAATAATGATCATTATGAAATCGAACGCAGCGCCAACGGCATGCAATACACGACAATCGGAGAGGTAGCCGCCGCCGCGAATCCATCGATCCGCAATGATTATCAGTTTACCGATATCAATCCGCTCAGCGGACTTGCGTATTACCGCTTAAAACAAGTGGACATCGACGGACGCATCCGCTATAGTACGGTGATTGCCGTTAACTACACCGGTACCGGTGGATTTGAAATGCGCGTGATGCCAGGCAGTGGATTAGTTGGATTAATTGTACCTGCAACGATCAGTGGCAAAGCAGAAGTCATTATTTACGATGCGTTGGGTCGCCAGTTGCAACAACAAACAGTTGTCGCCGGGCAGCAGACCATCCAGGTAAAATCCGGATCGGCCAATAATATATACCTGATCAGGGTAAGTAAGGAAGGAAAAACGCTTTATACCGGACGGTTTATGTTGTAATAGATTGATGTAGTATTCTGGCAAGCAAGGGCGGTCCGTAAGGATCGCCTTTTTTGATTTCCTGTCCAGAAAATGGCAAATTTCTTGTGGATTTCTTGTGAATTCCTCCTATATTTGCTGCCCCGAAGCACAAAAGCGAGGCTAGGCTTCCACTTACTAAGCCGATGTGTTTCAGGAACGGTGCGGTAGCTCAGTCGGTAGAGCAAAGGACTGAAAATCCTTGTGTCGGCGGTTCGATCCCGCCCCACACCACAGAAGAAGATTTTCTACGGAACCCTGGGTAACTCCCGGGGTTTTTTGTTTTTCGGGGGGCTTTTCGGGGTTGAAAGGTTAAAAAGTTGAAAAGTTGACAGGGACCTCCTGAAGAGAGTTTTCTAACCTTTTGGGCTCTTGCTGCTATAGGGCCTTTTCAACCTTTCAACTTATTAACCTGCCTGTCCGGCAGGCAGGCTTGTCAACCATACTGCCCTCCGCGCTTTCCGCGTCCTCCGCGGTATTTTTGAATTTTGAGCGTTTTTTAGTTGATTTTGGGGGCTTTTTTGGATAAAATAGACGGTTTTCAGTCGATTTTCGGGTTTTTCTGGAAATTGATTTCAGCGCATTTTTGTTGCGAAATATTTCACCCTTTCCTTACTTCGCTAATGTATCCTTTTGAATAATATATTTATACCCTTTAAGGTATAATAAATTGATAGTTAATAATTTTATACCTGAAAGGGTACATTTATAATTATTTTATTAATTTTATACCCGAAAGGGTACACAATGGAAAAAAATAACATCACACTCTCACGGTTTATAAAGGAAAAACGTAAACTGGCCAATCTTACTCAACCTGATCTGGCCGACAAGGCGGGTGTAGGCTTGCGTTTTGTAAGAGACATGGAGCAGGGAAAAGCCACCCTGAAAATGGATAAAGTAAATCAGGTACTCAAACTGTTTGGTCATGAACTGGGACCTGTAGCGATGAACCGAAAAACACTATTCCATGAGGAAAGCTAATGTATTAATGTATGGCCAAACAGCAGGCTATCTTTCCGAAACGGAAGATGGGTACAGCTTCTGGTATGATACTACTTACCTTATATCGGAATATGCAAAAGCGGTAAGCCTTACCCTTCCTTTATCTGATAAGCCGTACAACAGCAAAACGATGATCCCATTTTTTGACGGATTGATTCCGGAAGGCTGGCTATTGGAAGTAGCCGAAAAAAACTGGAAGATGAACGAGCGCGACAGGATGGGATTGCTATTAGCATGCTGTAAAGACTGTATTGGGGCAGTAAGTATTGTTGAAGCAAAAGAAGAAAAATGATGAACTGCCTATATTGCTATAAAAAACTGGAAACAGGCATGATTGATTTTCATCCTGCTTGTAGCCGGAAGATTTTCGGTAAGCCAGAGCCACCGGTTCTGCCTTATACCGAAGATCAAATGCTGCAACTGGGTGAGCAGGTGATCAAAAGCCAGGTGGCTGTTACCGGCGTACAACCAAAGCTATCCCTGGACATTGAAAAATCAGTGAGGCTTAAAGAAGGACAAAAAACACCACAACGGTTTACCATTGTCGGTCTATGGGGGGCCTATATTTTAAAACCGGCCACCAAACAATATCCGCAGTTGCCCGAAGTGGAAGATCTGACAATGCATCTTGCATCCCTGGCTGGAATTGCAACAGTACCCCATTCACTTATACGAATGCAGAGTGGCAACCTTGCCTACATTACCAGGCGCATCGACCGCAGTAAAAAAAACAAACTGCACATGGAAGATATGTGCCAGTTAACGGAACGGCTTACAGAAGACAAGTATAAAGGATCCTATGAGCATATAGGAAAAGCCATCCTGAAATATGCTGCTAACCCGGTATTGGATCTGACTAATTTTTTTGAACAGGTGTTGTTCTCTTATCTCACAGGTAATGCCGACATGCACCTGAAAAACTTTTCATTGATCGAACAACCGGGTACTGGTTTCGTTTTAGCGCCGGCCTACGATATGGTTGCTTCTGCGTTAGTGGTACAGGGAGATAATGAAGAGCTGGCGTTGAATTTTAATGGGAAGAAAAGAAAAATTCAGCGAAAGGATTTTGACACCGTCTTTTCTTCTTTCAACGCATTGGAAGAAAAAGCTATCCGGAATATGTACAGTAAGTTTTCCAATGTCATTGAAAGCTGGTTACAGTTCATTCCCAAAAGTTTTATCGATCAACCATTGCAGGAGCAATTCGCCCAATTGATTCAGCAACGGGCTAAAGTACTGGGTCTTTAGGTCCTTAATCGCTGATGTGGGATTGTGGAAGGTCTTTGTGGGAGAAGTTGACAGGGGCCTCCTGAGATGAGTTTGCTGACCTTTCGGACTATTGCTGCTTTAGGGCCTTTTCAACCTGTAAACCTGTTAACTTTTCTACTTTTCACCCCAAAATCCCTCATTTCAAGCCATTTTTCGTGATTTTTCGGCAATTTTCAGGAAAACTGCATTTCATACATTCCACCCGTTTTTACCACCCCCGCCCTCAAAGCTTCCAGCTTTGAGGGTGTATTATGTCGCTTTCAGCGACACAACGAAGAGCTCATAGGCCCGCTCAACGAGGCCTCCGGGCCTCGTCTGTATTTGGCGAGTGTTTCGGGGTTAGATGGCCGTTCAGGTTTGCAGGTTATAATTGTGTCACCCATTCCACCTTCGCCTTTTATCCTCCGTAACCTATGGTGAAGGAGGAAAGGCTACGGTCGGCAGGTCTGGGCTCTGTGGGCATCTTCATTCTTGACGGGCTATAAATGTATTACCCCTTCGGGGCTAGCGGACATCTTCAATTCTGCCGGGATATAATAGTATCACCCATTCGGGGTTCCAGAGGTCGTATGGGTGCCCGTACCCCGGGTTTTTGCACCCCGGGGCTATGAATCTTTCAACCCCGCCCAACTTCGCATATTATCCTCCGTAACCTAAGGTGAAGGAGGAAAGGCTTCGCTGGACAAGTTGGGGTTAGCAGCCACAACCTGCTTTATTCAATTTTTTCATAGCCGAAAACAAGAAGATCGGAGCCCATCGTTGTACGGGATCTGCACTCCCTTCTCCTTCAGCCTGCCTGTCCGGTAGACAGGGAGAGGGGGTAGGGGGTGAGGTATAATTGTGTCACCCATTCTGGGCTCTGTGGACATTCTCATATTTCCCGGCTATAATTGTATTACCCCTCCCTCCTTCGCTTATTATCCTCCGTAACCTATGGTGAAGGAGGAGAAGCTACGGAGGACAAGTCGGACTAAGAGAGCATCAGTTAATCTTCGGACATTAGTTTTTTGTAATCATGCCACCCCTTCAGAGATCGAATCCTGCGTCATACCGCAGGGTGACCAAAAATCGGATCGGCTGTGGTTCATAAACACAGCATTCATTATTCCACCAACCCCTTTACCAGTGCCAACAACTCCTCCTTACTTTGAAAACCACTTGTTTTACGGATGACCTTCCCATCCGGTGCCAGAAATAGTAAGGTGGGTGTGCTGTTGATTTCGTACTCTTTTGCAATTTGTTTACCCTCTTCCGTTTCAATATCCACCTGCGCATTAATAAATTTATTATTAAACAGATCACCGGTTTCCTTTTGCGGAAAAACAGTGGTCAGCATTTTTTTACAAACCGCGCAATAACTGGCATGCGCCAGGATAAAAACAGGCTTGCCTTCTGCTTTGCTGATCGCCTTTACCTCCGCTAATGAAGAGGCTGCGAAATGCACTCCGTCTTTCGATTCCAGCAGCGATTTGTCATATAAAGGACCATTACAGGCTGTAAACAGGATTACGGTAAGTACTAATAAAGCAATCATTGCAGATGCTGATGCTATTGAAAGCGATAAAATCCGTCTCATAGTATGTTTTTAATAGTTAAAAATTGTTTTATTGTACGGTCCCAAACCGGGTGCCGATGTAAAAAGAAAAGCCCTTCACCTGACCGTCCTGGACCCTGGCTGGTGAAGCCCAAAAGGAACCGTCAAGATAGAGTGTTTGAAAGAATTTTGATTGGGTAGTATAGGCCAGTCTCAGGCCGGTTCTGGCAAATACATTACTTACCCTTGCCACATCCTGTTTGGCAATACCGGTATTGGAATTCACGGTAACCCTCGGCTCACCAATATTCAAAAAGCCGCCACCCGCATATACCGAGGTAAACCAGTTATGGTTGTTGAAATAAATATTTTTACCTCCGTTTAACCCAAGCAGTAAAAGTGAACTATTGGTATTCTGAAACAAAAACGGCGAATTGGCATCCCTGACCTGCTGGTCATATTTTAATGCATTGAAATCAAAAACAAGTTGTCCAAACCAGTTTTTCTTTAATGCCATTTCCAGGCCGGAATTAAAGGCCAGGGTGGACTTAAACGCATTTGAAAACTTCCCTTGCGTATTGACGACACCAAAGGCGGTGGTAAAAAATAATTTGCCTTTCTCCTGTGCCCGTAAAGATTGGGAAACAGCTATTGTTGCTGAAAGGGCAAACAGGATTACTTTTATCCTCATACTATTGGTGATTTGTTTTAGGTTGAAAAAGATTCAGGATCAGGCCTCCCAACAGTGCTCCGTATAAGGTCATGCGCACCGGATTGGATTGTATATAACAAGTGCCTGAATTACACCCGACAAATTTCCAATACAGGTATCCGGCAACAGCGCCCATTAAAACGCCGGAAAGCGTCACTAAATGCATTTTTATAAACGACATAGTCATTATTTAATAATATCACATTGTACCAGCACGGCATGCTCATATAAATCAAGGTCAGCATCATAGCTGTTACCGGTTGTAATGGCGCCTTTGATTTTTATAATATCTCCTTCCTTTATGCCGGCTGTATTCGGACTTGTTTTTTGGGTAAACGTGCCGCTGACACCCACTTTAGCGCCCTTGTCCTTTAAAACGATCACTGCTTCTCCACTTTGATTCGTGGATATTTTACTTACCCGGCCTTCTACCACCAGTACTTTGGAATTACCATCACGGGACAGGTATTTTGCATTGGCGGCATTGGCGTCCGCTGAAAACTCCTGCAGCAGTTCGCTGGTTTTCATTTCAGCGAATGCCTTTGTGGCCTGCACATCCCGGTGGGGCTTAAACCACATATAGGCGCCTATGCTGACTGCTATAATTATGATAACCAGTATCCCCGCTGCGATTCGTTTTAATGTTTTCTTGTTCATAATAATACGTTCACCCGTTATATTCTGGAGTGATTTTCTTCTCAAACAATTTACAATACCAGTTCATTTCTGTGTTGATGGTGACGGGTCACAGAACAATACCTTACAAACCACCTGTTAAAATATTTCTGTTGCTCTTTGGAGAATCTGCCTTCATTCATTTTACTATATTTACAAAAATCAATGCCGCTGATCATGGAAAAACAGGCCAATAAGGCGAATCCTCAAAAATGGCTGGAGCTGTACGGCGATTTACTTTATCAATATGCTTTACCAAGGGTAAACGACAATGTGATCGCAGAGGATTTGGTGCAGGATACCTTTTTATCCGCTTTAAAGGGGTTGGAGGGCTATAAAGGGGAGGCTTCTGAAAAGAACTGGTTGTTTACCATTCTGAAAAACAAAATAATTGACTTTTACCGGAAGAAATCCACTGAGCAGGCGGTCATGACCATGCCTGATTTAAAGCGGGTGGACGACGAATGGTTTAATGAGGAAGGCAGCTGGACCGAAAACAGGATGCCCAAAGACTGGCAAGCCGCTGATAACCCGGTTGAACGAAAAGAAATTCAGAAAATCATTAACTGGTGTAAAGACCATCTGAAGGCTCTGCAGCAAGCGGTGTTTACCTTAAAATATATGGAAGACCTGGATTCCGATGAAATCTGTAAGGTATTAAAAATAAGTTCGTCTAACTATTGGGTATTAATACACAGGGCCAGGCTTCAAATGCGTGACTGCGTGGAAAAATACTGGTTAAAAAACTGAGGCGTATGAAAAAATTAATGATGAAGTATTTCATGGTAAATTGTAAGGAAGCTACCTTCCTGATGGCGAAAAAAGAGGAGGGGAAGCTTGGTTTAATAGATAATATGAAGCTGTCGGTACACACATCCATGTGTTCCCTTTGTAAGAAATTTGAAAAACAAACAACTCATATTGGAAACGAAAGCCGGCATGTACATGCAGCGGATAATTTACCTGCTATAGCTAAGGACAAAATTGAAAAAATACTCGGGGAGTACTCATCCTGATTTTTATATTTTTTCCTGGTTCTAATGCCACCTGTAATTATGAACAGGTGGCATTTTTGCTACAGCGTATCATTCTTTTCAGGCTTCTTAAAACTGATTTTATTTAACTTCCTTAAATAGGTACTATTCTCTTTAAACATTGCCAGTCCCTCTTTAAATTTCAAATAAGGAAAGCCCTTTCTTTTATTTTGGATCGAGACTTCGTAAAGCATCCGCCAATGCCGGATAATTTCTTTCCAGGCAAAGAAAAGGGAATGTCCGGGGTCGTATATATGCGTAGGTTCGCTGCCTGCACCATTGAGCTCGATAATACTCCAGTTTTGATCTTTTCCCAATTCGTCAAAACTGTTAAACCGGATATCAAGCCGGCCATAATAAAATCCGTCAATTGATCGGCAGGCCTGATCGATTACAGCCTCTATCTGTGCAGTATTTTTATACGTACTGTCTAAAAATAAGGATCCTCTTGCATGATTACCATAAGGAACCAGAACTCTTTGCTCCCCTTTTTGTAAAATATCGTTCAGGTTTTCCCCCAATATTTTTTTGAGTGCGGGAATCTGAAGGATAAATCGCGGATTCCTGTATAGTAAGGCTTCAATAGAGCTGATCCCATCACCGGTTACAGACAAAAACTCCTTTTCAACGATCCCGGTAATTTTCCCCTGCTGCTCATCCGGATAGCGAACATAAAAGATTCCCACTTCATTGGGGTAAGGAATAAATGGCTGGATAATGAAATTTACGGTAAACTTAATAACGGTATTTTGTAACTCCGAATCACTATGCACTTTTACAACCGCCTTGCCCTGCATACCAATGTCTGGTTTAATCACCAGCGGATAGGATAACTTATTAATCCGTATGACTCCTCTTATTTTGTCAAACGCTGTACCTGCTTGAAAAAATAAAGTAAGGGGCTTATATCGCTCCGGGATAAGTCCGTCAATCTCACTTTTAGGCTCCATTAATAAACCTGCATTTTTAATAGTTGGATTAGAAGCCCCAAAAAAGAAAAAAGAACGGGCTTTGATACAATACCATATCCATACAGGAAAAATGGGCGAATACAGCAGTTGAAACGGCCAGTATTCCCAATGCATTAACCGGATGATAAACGGCTGAGATTTAATTTTATTTAGCAATGGCAGCTTCATCAATTTTTTGGATGTAAGCAATTTGAATCTGTTTCAATTCATATTGAAGCGTAGATGCTGTATTTTGAATAATATCCATGTGATGGAATTCCGCATGCTGCTGCTGAATACAAAGTGAGGTAATACTGGAGGTGGAAATTTGGTTTTCCCTGGAAATTAATAACCCGTATTCCTTGTTGGTAGTCTGTGTGCTGCTATGAAAATTCAGGATATCTGCCTGGGTAATTTCCGTAACGGTTGTTAACCAGTTGTTGAACCAACTGTGCCGCTCAGTAATCATGTCCTGATCATAAAGTGTAACAGAAGACCAGATATGGGCTTGTCTGGTATCCTGCTGTTTGACTTTCAGTTTTTCGCCATCCCATTTTATTTCCCTTAACAGGTCTTGTTCCCAAAGAATAATGGTAAAGTTTTCTATTCCGGATAAATTATAGTGTTCGAATGCAGCAAAGGGTGAATCTGATTGAAATATTTCCGGTAATACCAGCCCACGGCTTTTGCGGTAGGGTGGCTTCGGAATATGTTTTTCAAAAGCCCCGTTTAACAACACACCGGTATCTCCATATTCATTGCTGATAAACCAGGTACCACCGGCTTTTCGGTCCTTTGGGTAAGCCAGGTTTTTTTTATTAGATAGATAGAAGGCCGGATATAAGGCAATGCCCCGGCTGATATGCTCATCCCTGTTTGAGGTTAGAATAACCCCGGTTTTAGTGGGTATATATGTTACAGTACACATTTAACAGCAGATTATCTGGCCCTTCAAGCGAATTTACGGGTAAGACGGATGATGGTCAGCTACCTTACAAAAAGGTATCGGTTTATGTGATGTTTATCAATAAATTAAGAATGGGATGGACTTGGCAAACTTTTAACCGTTTTTAACAATTCAGATTGTAAGGAATTGGACAACAGGCAGTCTATATGCTAAAAAATATGCGAAACAAGATTCTTTTGTCGGCCCTTCTGGCCTTTTTAGCTATCCTGGCAGTTGCCTTTATTCCGAAAGACAAGAACCTGCAAATTGAAGCAAACAGCAATCCTGAAGCAGAACCAGGGATCCGGTTTATAGAAGCCGACTGGAATAAGGCTTTAGCAGAAGCTAAAAAGCAGCATAAATTAATTTTCCTTGACGCGTATGCTTCCTGGTGTGGCCCTTGTAAATTATTGAAGAAAAAAACCTTTCCTGATAAGGAAGCAGGTGAATTTTTTAATGCCAACTATATTAATGTAGCCATTGATATGGAAAAAGGCGATGGCCCGGCCTTAGGCGAAAAGTTTGCAGTAAATGCATATCCAACGTTGATTATTACCGATGCCGACGGCAATATTCTAACCTATACAAAAGGATACATGAATGCAAAACAACTGATAGAATTTGGCGAACAGGGTCTTAAACAAAAGAAATAATAATATAGTATGTCAACATTATTAACCGGATTGGGACTTTACACCTATGAAAGCTACCTGAAGAAATTTGAAGAGTGGGTTCAAACAGGAACGACGAGTTCCGCCCCTCCTTCGGATGCTTTAGTGGAATTCACAAAACTAAATTGGTCCAGAACCCAACGGATCCACAAAACCATTGTCCTTAATCCATTACTGAAATACGCGGTTGAAAACATTCAGCATCAGTATACCTGGATAGTACTCACAGAAGCCTGGTGCGGCGATAGTGCACAAAACCTTCCGGTAATAGCAGAGATTGCGAAATTAAATCCGGAAAAAATAAAACTATTTATCCTGCTCAGGAATGAAAACCCCGCCTTGATGGATAATTACCTGACCAATGGTGCCCGGGCTATTCCCAAACTGATTGCGGTAAATGAAACGATGAGCAAAGAAGCATTTGTTTGGG
Source organism: Bacteroidota bacterium (assembly GCA_963169885.1). Taxonomy (GTDB): domain Bacteria; phylum Bacteroidota; class Bacteroidia; order Chitinophagales; family Chitinophagaceae; genus JJ008. The sequence continues at coordinate 15,476 of CAUJFR010000089.1, read as the reverse complement.
GACCCAGGCCAATACCGGCGCAGGAAATGCTAAAGCAATGGAAAAAGAACCCGGCTGGAAGAAGTTGGGATGATTTTGAGAAAGAACTGCATGGCTGGTATGCTAAAGACAAGACGGTTACTTTACAGGCAGAATTTCTGGAGATTGTCAAACAGCTGGATCAGTAAGTGGAAGAAAATAACTTCAACTACTTGTCAGGTAGTTGACAATCCCCCGTCATAAGAAAAAAAGTTATGCAAATCAAAATTCAACAATCAGTTATCAGTGGAATCATAGCCACGATCGTTATGACCCTTTTAATGCTCCTGGGCGTTGCAATGGGTATGCCCAAAATGAGCCCCCCCGATATGCTTGCCGGAATGATGGGTGTGCCTGTCGCTTTAGGATGGGTCATTCATTTTATGATCGGTATTGTATTCGCAGCCGGCTATGTTTTTTTCTTCAACAGCTGGTTAAAGAAAATAGTCAATAAAATGGCCCGGGGTGCCATTTATGGGCTGCTGGCTTTTATTGCAGCACAGATCGGCTTTCCGGTCATGGGTGCCATTTTTGGCGATGCCCCCATGCCACAACCGGAAGATTCAATGGTGCTGATGATGATCGGAAGTGTAATGGGTCATTTTATTTTTGGAATTGTAATTGCCCTCTTTGTTAAACCAGTTACTTCATTGTCAAAACACTATTAAAAACCTGATCTGTTGTAAGGTTTTTTCCTTCAGCCTGTCACTACTAATAAAATCAGCAATTATGAAAAAAATTATGCTCTCCTTTGCACTTGCAGTCATGGCCGGTTTCGGTGTAAACGCACAAACAAAGTATATAGCCAGAACGGGGCAGGCCACTATTTATTCCCATACGGTAGCCGAAGATATTTCTGCCACAAACAATACCGTTACCGGGGTGATTAATTCCACAACAGGTGATATTGCCATTTCAGTTCCTGTGCAAAGTTTTTCGTTTGAAAAAGCCCTGATGCAGGAGCATTTCAACAACAGCAATTTCATGGATTCAAAACAGTTTCCAAAAATCAGTCTGAAAGGAAAAATTTCAAACTTATCCGCGGTTATTTTCTCAAAGGATGGTACGTATGAGGCAACAGTTACGGGTGACCTGACCATCAAAGGCGTAACCAAGCCGGTTACGGAAAAAGCGCATATTACGGTTAAGGATGGCAAAGTTGCTGTGCATTGTAAATTCATCGTGAAGGATATCGGCTCATTTGGTGTAGGAAAACCCAAAGGTAAAATGAAGAATAATGTGGCGGATGATATTGAGGTGAACTATACGGCGGCTTACGATAAGGGGGATGAGTAAAAAATTCATTTGTACATTTTAGGAATTGAAAAGAGTTGTGTATTTTATATATACAACTCTTTATCTAAATTATAACAGGAATGACCATTCAGCAATCGGTTCAGGCTATTTTTGAACAATTAGAAGATTCATTAATCCAGCTGACCAATCAGCAATATTGCCAACAGGTGAGTACTCTTTCCGGGGCGTCGGTAGGTCAGCATGTAAGACATGTAATTGAAATGTTTGTTTGTCTACAGGAGGGTTATGCCACGGGCAGGGTGAACTATGAAAGCAGAAAAAGGGATAGTAGCATTGAGTCGTCAACTGAAGTAGCCATAAACCTGATGCAGCAAATAAAAGTATCTTTATTTGAAAAGAATAAAGACCTGGTACTCGAGGCCGGGTTTGATGAAAAAAGTGTTGAACTAAACCTGATACCCACCAATTATTTTCGTGAAATTGCCTATAATCTTGAACACGCCATACACCATATGGCACTGATAAAAATAGGCATTCATGAAGTAGCTGATCTTGTTTTACCCGCTGGCTATGGGGTGGCTTCTTCTACGATTAAATATCGTCAGTCACTATCACAATTACAGTAACAAACTGTTTATTCCGCAAATGGGTACCTGATTTTGAAGATGACTTGTATTAAATAATATAATCAAACACTAAATCTGAAATTATGAAAACTGTACTCTTACTTGCTGCTTTACTGCTGCAATCTCCTGTGTTACTTAAGGCTCAGATTACGGGAGAGGTGCCAGTAAAGATTAGTTCTTTTGAAGCGATATCAGGCCATCAATTCAATTCCCTTTTCTGGAAGACAGCCTGTTGTATTGATTTTGCCAGGTTTGAAATTCAACGGTCCTATAACGGGACCGATTATACAACCATCAATACGTTTAGTGCCAGTAGTTTTCGGTGCCAATCCCCCTTTGATTTTGCTGATTCCACGGCAAATCCGCTTGCAGGGCATGTCTTTTACCGGTTAAAAGTCGGGGATATTGATGGCCGGGTATATAATTCAAAAATTGTGGCTGTAATCAGTAACGGTAAGGGGGTTGAGATCAACAGTCTGGTACCTTCGGTTGTCAGCACCACCACTACCTTAAGTATTTCTTCATCTGAAAATATAGACGCCAACATTTCAGTTATTAATACCTCCGGTTCACCGCTTTTTACAAAAACTGCAAAGTTGACAAAAGGTTTAAATTCCGTTGAACTCAATCTGGAGGCAATTCCGTCCGGAAGATACTGGCTCATTGTAAGGAACTCGAAATATGGAAGTAAAACGGTGCAGTTTCTGAAACAATAATTCCAAGGCGAGAAGCAAGAAACTAGAAGCGAGAAGTGATACGAACGGGCATTTATGTATTTCTCTGCGCCCTCTGCGTTCTCCGCGGTTTTAGAGAGAGGCGAGAAGCGAGAAGCAAGAAACGAGAAGGGGGTTACGGCCGGTATTTCTGTATTTCACTGCGCCCTCTGCGTTCTCCGCGGTTTTATTCATTTTTTTGTTGTTTCTAAGAAAACTGGATTTTATACATGTTACCCAAAATTATCGTCGCAGCCCCTCAAAGCTTCCAGCTTTGAGGGGGTATTATGTCGCTTTCAGCGACACAACGAAAGGCACAAGGGCCGCTCAACGAGGCCTCCAGCCTCGTCTGTATTGGGTGATGTTCCAGGGTTAGATGGCCGTTCAGGTTTGCAGGTTATAATTGTGTCACCCTTTCTGGGCTCTGTGGACATTCTCGTATTCTCGAGCTATAATTGTATTACCCCTTCGGGGTTCCAGGGGTCTTGGGGGTACACCTACCCCGGGTTGGCACCCGGGGCTATTAATCGTTCAACCCCGTTGGGGTTAGCAGCTACATCCCTATTTATCCAATAATTTCAAAGCAAATAACCTGAAGATCGGAGCCCATCGTTGTACGGGATCTGCACTCCCCTCTCCTGAAGGAGAAGGGGCAGGGGGTGAGGTATAAAAGCCTCGTACCGAAGGACGCCCCTTTTCATTAAATTACCGTCAAATTACTCCCCCATGCACCGTTTCCTCCTCCTTCTTTTATTGACAAGCTTTACAATTCCCTCCTTCGCCCAACCCAAAAAAGACTCCACCGACTACAACGCCGTCTTCAAATCCGTGAAATGGCGCAATATCGGACCCTTCCGTGGTGGACGCTCCAATTGCGCTACAGGAATCAAGGGCAACCCGATGGTCTACTATATGGGCACCACCGGCGGCGGGCTCTGGAAGACAACCGATATGGGTATTACCTGGACGAATATCTCTGATGGCTTCTTTCAGACGGGCTCAGTCGGAGCAGTGGCTGTTGCAGAGAGTGATGTGAATGTAGTTTACGTGGGCATGGGCGAACATGCCGTGCGGGGCGTAATGACTTCCCACGGCGATGGCGTGTACAAATCCACCGATGCGGGCAAAACATGGAAACGCATGGGCCTGGAACAAACACAGCATATCGCCCGCATACAAGTCGATCCGCGTAATCCGGATATCGTTTACGTGGCGGCACAAGGCGCATTGTATGGCAACAATAAAGAACGCGGTATCTATAAATCCACCGATGGCGGCAAGACCTGGAAGAATATGTTGTTCGTAAACGAGATGACGGGCTGCACCGAACTCTCCATGGATATGAACAATCCCCGGATCCTCTACGCCGCGATGTGGGAACATGGCCGCCGCCCCTGGCAGGTGATAAGCGGCGGACCGGGCAGTGGTTTGTATAAATCCACTGACGCAGGTGAACATTGGGAAAAAATCAATGAAGGTCTGCCGAAAGAACTGGGTAAAATGGCGATCTCCGTGAGTCGTGCGAACTCCGAAAAAGTATACGCCCTCGTGGAAAGTGATACGCAGAAAGAACAGGGCGGTCTCTTTGTCTCTGCAGATGGCGGAACATCCTGGTCTATGGTGAGCAAGGACCATCGTCTCGTACAACGGGCCTGGTACTATATCGAAGTATTTGCGGATCCAAAGAATGAGGATCTCGTATATGTATTAAGTGCGCCTGCCTTAAAATCATCCGATGGCGGCAAAACATGGAGCCTCATCGATGGCGTACATGGTGACTACCACGACCTCTGGATCAATCCGGATAATGCCAGCAATATGATTCTCTCCGACGATGGTGGTTCCGTGGTCAGTTTTAACGGCGGACAATCCTGGAGTGCCCAAAGCAATATGCCTACGGGACAATTCTACCGCCTCAATACGGATAACCAGTTTCCTTACCGCATTTACAGCGGACAACAGGACAATACCAGCATCAGCATCGCGAGTCGCGAGATCGGCGGTGGCGGTATTACCCCGCGCAGCTGGCGTGCTTCCGCCGGTGGTGAAAGTGCTTTCCTGGCTTTTGATCCCAACAATCCCCGCTATGTGGCGGGTGGCAGTTATCTCGGTACGATCGAATTTATCGATACCAAAAACAATGCGGGCACCAATGTAATGGCGGCGCCTATTCAATACCTCGGTCGTGATGCCAAAGACATGAAGTACCGCTATACCTGGAATGCCCCGATCATTTGTTCCCAACATGATCCGCGCGTGTTCTATCATGGTGCCCAGGTATTGCTGCGTACGGATGATTTAGGTAAACATTGGACCGAAGTCTCCCCCGACCTTACCCGCAATGAAAAAAGCAAACAGGGAAAAATGGGCGTGCCTTATACCAATGAAGCCGTAGGTGCAGAAAATTATGGCACACTTGCTTATATCGCTGAATCCGCACAGGAGGCAGGCGTGATCTGGACCGGCAGTGATGACGGACTCGTATACCTCACCCGCGACAACTGCAAGACATGGACCAATGTAACCCCGGCCGGTTTGCCCGAATGTCAGATCAACGCGATCGAACTCTCTTCTTTTGATAAAGGCACGGCCTATATCGCCACTACACGCTATAAGTTTAACGATAAAACACCGGGCTTATACAAGACCACGGACTATGGTAAAACATGGACGAAGATCGATAACGGTATTCCGGTTGGCGCTTTCACCCGTGTGCTGCGCGAAGATCCCGTGCGTAAAGACTTATTGTATGCCGGTACAGAAACCGGTGTCTACATTTCCTGGAACGCCGGCAAAGACTGGTCGCCCTTCCGCCTCAACCTGCCGGTTACACCCGTGCAGGATTTAAAAGTAAAAGACAATAATCTCATCGCCGCTACCAGTGGTCGTGCCATCTGGATCCTGGATGATCTGTCCGTACTCCGTCAGTACAACAAGGCCGACAGCAGTCTTCGTTTATACCAGCCCGTGGATATGATGCTGCTCACCGGTTCCAGCGAACTGGATGGCAGTGATGACAGTTTCACCGGCACCAACTCTTTCCGTGGCGTGAATCCGGCCACCGGCATCACCCTTTATTATCAGTTACCGGAAATAAAAGCGGGCGAAGCCGTTACGCTTGAAGTACTGGATGCAAATAATAAGATTGTCCGGGTGATCTCTTCTGTTAAAGACAGTACTTACCGCCGCTATGATGGTGGTCCCGGTCCTGAGCCGGTATTACCCGCGAAGAAAGAACTGAACCGTTTTGTCTGGAACCTGCGTCACGCCAGCATGCCCGGTGTGCCGGATGTTTATATTGAAAGCAGTTATTCCGGGCATAAAGCCATTCCGGGTAACTATCGTTTTATTTTAAAAGCAGGTGGTAAAACGGTCGAGACCTCCGCAAAGATCCTCGCCAACCCGGATTACCGGACAACGATGGAAGAGTATAAAGCCTATACCGCGCTCATGTCGGAGATGGAAGTGAAGGTGACCGATATGCACAAACGGATCAATGCACTCTATGCCACCCGTAAAAACCTGGAGTCTGTCCTGGCCGCCTTGCCTGCCGGTACACAATATGATGCCGTGCGTAAAGAAGCCGGCACCCTCATTGTCCGCATGAAGACCTGGGATGAGGAAATGGTGCAACGCAAAGCCAAGGCCTACGATGACGTGGACAATTTCGACAATAAGTTTACCGCCAACTACCTTTTCCTCATCAACCAGACCGAAAGTGATATCCCTCAGGTCAACCAATCCTCCCTCGACCGCAAGGCCGAAATGGATGCGGCATGGAGCAAACTGAAAGCCCAGGCGGAGCAGTTTACCACGGTGGATATTCCGGGGTTGAATAAGAAGTTGTGGGAGCTGGGTGTAGGAGCAGTTCGCTAGATAGTAGTTAGAAGTTAGTAGTAAATACACCTCCTGAGGAGTTGTGGCTAAACAATGAAGGGTAACTGCAATTTCGAGCGAAGCGAGAAATCTTGTATTTCCCTTTTTTCTCCCCCAGACTGCCGTCATTTCGAGCAAAGCGAGGGACCTTGTATTTGATTGGGTTGTCAGGTGTCAGTTCTAAGTCTATACAACACCTGAGTAGTTATATCTTAAAAACTCATTCTACTTTCTTTAAGGAATCTTCCCGCCCTCTCTTTCTGTCCGGTAGGCAGGGAGCTGGGCCGGGTTAGGGTGAAGCAAAATCGGAAGCTCCTATATTCCTCTGCGCCCTTCGCGTCCTCCGAGGTTTATATTAAATTTTTGCCTGTTTTTGACTAAAAATGACCAGTTTCGGCAAAAAATTGGTGTTTTGGGGACTTTTAATTGGTTTTTGAAAATGCACTTAGAAGGTCTGTACTTCTTACCTCTTGCTGACAGTTGAACATCGCCTTCCCCAAAGCTTCCAGCTTTGGGGTCTTATTATGTCGCTTTCAGCGACACAACGAAAAACGTAAGGGCCCGCTCAACGAGGCTTATATCCTCGTCTGTATTGGCTGCTGTTCCGGGGTTGATTAGCGTTTGTTTTGCAGGTTATTATTGTGTCACCCCTTCGAGGCTTTGTGGTTGTTTTCTATTCTCCGAGCTATTATTGTATTAACCCTTCGGGGCAAGATGAGCATTAGTTGTTTGACGGGGCTTCTGCTTTATATAATAATGCCACCCCTTCGGGGTTTCTTGTGAATTTGTTTCCTTCGTTCCTTTACTATAATCATTTCACCCCTTCGGGGTTCCGGGGACTTGTGAAGGATCGCCTACCCCGGGTTTCACCCGGGGCTATTAATCGTTCAACCCCCTTCGGGGTTAGCAGCTTCCCGTATTTTTTTGCGTCCTCCGCGGTTTTATTGAATTTTTACCTGTTTTTTAATAAAAATGAGCCGTTTTCAGTCAAAAAATGGTTGTTTTAGGCCTTTTCAGGGGTTTTTGAAAATGCCGCTTTGAAGGTCCATACTTTGTACTTCTTATCGCTGACAGTTGACCGACGCCTTCCCCAAAGCTTCCAGCTTTGGGGTTATATTATATCGCTTTCAGCGATCCAACGAAATGTATAAGGGGTAGCTCAACGGGGCCTCCGGGCCTCGTCTGTATTGGGTGGTTGTCCGGGGTTTGAGGGCCGTTCAGGTTTGAAGGTTATAATTGTGTCACCCCTTCGGGGCTAGCGGGCAGCTTCAATTCTACCGACCTATAATTGTATTACCCCTTCGGGGTTCCAGGGATCGTGGGGGCACGCCTACCCCGGGTTTCACCCGGGGCTATTAATCGTTCAACCCCCTTCGGGGTTAGCAGCCATGTCCCAGCTTTATTCAATTTTTCATAGCCGAAAACAAGGAGATCGGAGCCCATCTTTGTACGGGATCTCCCTACCCCTCTCCTTCAGGAGAGGGGTAGGGGGTGAGGTTCAAATGGCGGGGGGAAGGAGGTTCGTTATGGTCAGCAGGTCGGGGTTATCAGCCTCCTCTATTCCTCTGCGCCTTCCGCGTCCTCCGCGGTTTTATTGAATTTTTGCCTGTTTTTGACTAAAAATGAGCCTTTTTTGGCCAAAAAAGGGTGTTTTTTGAGCTTTTACGATTTTTTGAAAATGCCACTTAGAAGGCCCGACCTCGTACTTGCTGTGTCACCCCAGCTCCACATGCACCGACACCCCTTTCCCCGGTTCCGACTGCACATCAATGCTCCCCTTCATATACTCCACCCGGCTCTGAATATTGGTCCAGCCTATTCCCTTCGTGCTTTTTAATAGTTGTGGGTCAAAGCCCTTACCATCGTCCTCGACCGTGATGCTGAAGGAGTCGCCCTTTTTGCTGACCTGCACGATGGCAGTCCGGGCGGCGGCGTGCTTGAGCGTGTTATTGATAAGCTCCTGTACAATCCGGTAAATATTGACAGCCGTGGTTTGTTCGACCGATTCGTTTTCCAGGCCAATGGACTGGTAATTGATCTGCAAAGCGCCGGACTGATTGATATCATTACAAAAATCCTTCAACGCGGTATTCAATCCGAAACGGACCAGGGCCTCCGGCATCATATTGTGGGCCACCCGGCGCATTTCCTTTATGGAACTGTCGATCATATCCATACTGCGCTCAAATGCCTGCTGGTTATCGGGGGTCATGATCATATTTCCTTTCATCGTCTGAAAAGAAAATTTGATACCGGATAACATACCGCCCAATCCGTCATGCAGGTCTTTGGCCAGTCTGGTTCTTTCCTGCTCCTCTCCTTTTAAAATGGCCTCGGTGGCGGTTAATTGTTGCAAGGTCTCCAGTTCATTGATCCGTTGCTGCTGCAATTTTTTCTTCTGCTGATAATTGCGGTAAGCCAGAAAAGAAAACAACAGTAAAGCCGCCGCCGCACCGATAAGGAGATAGATCAGGTTCTTGCGCTTTTGTAACTGGGTCTCTTGTAATAATAACTGCTTATCCTTCTTACTGGTTTCATATTTTTTCTCCAGGTCCGTGATATACTTCCTGGCATCAAGACTGGTAACCGAATCACTCACGTCCTTATACTTTTGATGATATTCATAGGCTTCCTTGTACCGGCCGGTGGCCGCATATACATCCGCCATATACCGGTACCCTTCATCGAGCATATTGAAATAACCAATGCTGTCGGCCAGCCGGATTCCCCCTTGCAGATATTTTTCAGCCTCCGCATATTTTTTCTGCTGAATGGAGACCCCACCCAACTGCAACTGCGATTCGGCCTTTCCATAACTGTAGTTATATGTCTCCGCTACGCTATAACATTTTTTGAAATAAAATTCCGCAGAATCAAACTGTTCCAGTTGCCGGTACACCTGTGCCCGGACCAGATAATAGCTAACCTGTATATCCGGACTATTGATCAGGCCTTTTTCGTCAAAATAAATGCCGGCAGTATCCATATACTTTTTAGCCATGACCAGGTTATTCTGCTGGGTATGGACATACGCGTTGGCGAGTGTAAAACAGGCCATGAATATTTTCTGTCCAAGGCCGGTCTTTTTGGCAGCGGCCAGTGCTTTATACGCATATTCATTCTGCCGCTTCGGATCACCGATATCGCCGAATGTATTGGCTATATTACAATAGGGCGTCACCAGATCAGCCGGTAAAGCCGCCTGTTCCAGCAACGTGATGCCCTTAAGGTAATACTCCACGGCCGTTTCGGTTTCGTTAATCTCCTTATACTTATTGCCTATATCATTGTAAGCATTGGCCAACATTTTTGGCGCCCTTGGATGATCCGATTGCTGGTAATGCTGAATAGCAGTATCCAGAATAGCAATCGCTTCCTCATAGCGGGCTGAATTGCTATATAAAAAAGCCATGTTCTGGTAAATCCGGCCGAGGTTATAATTCAGCTTCTTGCTTTTGGCAAACCGGATGGCATCCTGGTAGGCCTGTCTGGACTTCGCCGTATCCACCAGTTCATAATCAATGGCCAGCCGCATCATACTCACCGCCCGGTTGGTATCGGACATGGTGCCTTTCAGTTCTTTGGTAATACTGTCAATCAGGTGTTGTTGGGATTGGGCGGTTGTGATCACACAGCAGGCGAATAAGGATAGAAAAGCAATCTTTTTCATACAGAAAAGTAGTCTTTTAGGGGGATTTGGCAAATAAAGGAGGTTGCCTGCTCTTGTGCTTCACTGGTTGAACCCCTTCAGGGTTCCGGGGTCGTAGGGGCGCGCATACCCCGGGTTTCACCCGGGGCTATTAATCGTTCAACCCTTTCAGGGTTAGGAGTACTATAATCGATTTTTTCCAATAGTAGTTTTTTCGAAAATAATAAGCCTGTGCAATCAGCTACTCATTACTGATTACTCATTACTCATTATCACATCCCGTACTCCGAAAGAAACTTAATCCGCATAATCTTCAACTGCTCCCAGTTAAAATTATACTCACTCAGTTCTTCCTGCGCAACTTGTAATGAGGAGGTCTCACAACTCTTGAAATACTCTATGATCTCATCCTGATCATCCTCGTCGAGCATCTCGTCAATGGCATAAGTGAGATTAAGCTTGGTACCGCTGGCGGCAATGGTTTCCATTTCCTCAAGCATTTCATCCATGCGCCAGCCTTTGTTCTTCGCGATGGTTTCGAGGGAAACTTTTTTATCCGTATTCTGGATGATGTATACTTTATTGCCACTCTTATTAACCACACTCTTCATCACAAAATCATCGGGACGCTCAATATTATTATCCTCGACATATTTTTTAATCAGTTCCACAAAGGGCTTCCCGTATTTCAACGCCTTGCCCTTGCTCACACCCTGGCATTTCTCCAGGCCTTCGAGCGTAATGGGATAAAACGTGGCCATATCCTGCAGGGAAGATTCCAGGAAGATGACAAAAGGAGGCAGGCTCTTTTTCTTCGCTTCTTTCTGCCGCATATCTTTCAACATCTCAAACAATTGCTCGTCCGTTGTTGCACCGGTACTGACTTCCACATTTTCCTCATCGTCGGCATTGGCATCGTCGTAGAGGTTATTAAGCACGATCTTGAAGGATTTTGGCTTTTTCAAAAATCCTTCCGCATTTTTAGTAAACTTCAATACCCCGTATTCTTCAATATCTTTTGTCAGCAATCCTTCCAGGATCATCTGGCGGATCAGCGAATTCCAGAAATGATTGTCGCGGTCATTGCCACTGGCAAATACATCCAGTACATCATGCCGGAACATCTGAATCTGCGGCGTAAGCCGGCCGCTGATGATCTGCACCACATAATCCGTGGCAAACCGTTCATCGAGGGCTTTGATGACTTTTAATACCAGCACCGCTTCGTCCTTCGCCTCTATTCTTTCTTTCGGATGTTTACAGTTATCACATTGGCCGCAATTTTCCGGCTCATACTCCTCGCCGAAATAACTCATCAGGATCTTCCTCCGGCATACACCGGTTTCGGCAAAAGCCACCGTCTCATTAATCAGCTGCGCACCCACCTCTCTTTCACTCAGCGGCTTGTCACGCATCAGATGTTCCAGCTTACTCACATCCTTATGCGAATAATACAACACACATTTTCCCTCGAGTCCGTCACGGCCGGCACGACCAGTCTCCTGGTAATAGTTTTCAATACTCTTCGGAATATTATAGTGGATCACAAACCGGATATCGGGTTTATCAATGCCCATCCCGAAAGCAATGGTGGCACAGATTACCTGTACATCTTCGCCGAGAAACTGGTCCTGGCGTTCGGCCCTCAGTTTACTGTCGAGTCCGGCATGATAGGCTACGGCTTTAATCCCGTTGGCCATTAAAATATCAGCAAGTTCCTCCGTGGTTTTGCGGTTCAACGTATAAATGATCCCGCTCTTTTTCTTCATACTCTTGATAAAGCGGACAATATTCTCATCTGTCTGCGCCTTCTTGATCTTAGGCAGTACTTCATAATAGAGATTGGACCGGTTAAAAGAGGATATATAAATATTGGGTTCCCGCAGATCGAGGTTCTTCACAATATCACTCTGCACTTTGGGCGTGGCCGTAGCCGTCAGGGCAATCACGGGCACATCGGGATTTATCTGGATCATCATCTCACGGAGACGGCGGTATTCAGGGCGGAAATCATGTCCCCACTCGGAAATACAATGCGCTTCATCCACGGCGAAGAAAGATACTTTGAGATCGGAAAAAAATTCGAGGTTCTCCTGCTTGGTCAGGGTCTCGGGAGCCACATAGAGCATCTTGGTCTTACCCGCAAGCAGGTCATCATGCACCTCCTTTATTTCTTTTTTGTTGAGAGTGGAGTTGAGAAAATGCGCCACTTCATCATTGCTGCTATAACCCCGGACCAGGTCCACCTGATTCTTCATCAGGGCAATCAGCGGGGAAACAATAATGGCCACACCGTCAAGCACCATGGCGGGCAGCTGGTAACAAAGGCTTTTTCCACCGCCGGTCGGCATGATCACAAACGTATCACGACCGGCCATCAGGGATTCTATTGACTTTTCCTGTGTTCCTTTGAATTTATCAAAACCGAAATACTCCTGAAGTGCTTTATGCAGATCAAACCGGTTTTTGCTGGCGGGGGCCTTTTCTTTAGTTTTTGCGGCTTTTTTAGCGGCCGGCTTCTTTACAATAGTTCCCATTTCTCTAGTTTTTCATCATAGGAGTGTCCTTATGGACAGGGCATTTTGATTAATGCTGGTTCTTTAAGGTAATCATTTTTACCCGAACGGGGTGGTCCAACCGCGTTTTTTTCCGCTCCTAAGCGTTAATACTGGGGTGTTGAGGATAAATTTTGGCCTGGCCGCGATAGTTGATTTTCTAAACCTGTGCGAGTCATTCTGCCACTTTCCGATCCCCCCAATTAAAGGACGGCGAATTTACGAATCTTTGACCGTCCGGGGCGGGCCATTATTGTTAAAAAAGACCAGCCCATAACTGAAAACCCGCTTTCCCCTGAATAATTTATAATTTTGCCGCATTATTATGGCGTCCATCAAAGAAGTTGCCTTAAAAACCATTGATTTAGAAGCCCGTGCGATAGCCGGTTTAGCCCCCTTTATCAATGACGATTTCGAAAAAGCGGTAAACGCCATCTTTTCGGGAAAAGGGCGTGTTGTGGTCAGCGGCATCGGCAAAAGTGCCATTATCGCCCACAAGATCGTGGCTACCTTCAATTCCACCGGTACCCCCTCCATATTTATGCATGCCGCCGACGCCATCCATGGCGACCTGGGTATGGTACAACAGGATGACGTGGTCATGGTAATCAGCAAGTCGGGTGAAAGCCCCGAGATCAAGGTCCTGATACCCCTGCTCCGAAATTTCGGCAATACCCTGATCGCCATGGTGGGTAATACCGATTCCTACCTGGCCCGAAATGCTTCTATCGTATTGAATACCAGTGTAGAACAAGAAGCTTGTCCCAATAACCTGGCCCCCACCAGTTCCACCACCGCCCAACTTGTTATGGGGGATGCGCTTGCCATCTGCCTGATGGAACTGAATGGTTTCCAATCCGGCGACTTTGCAAAATTCCATCCCGGCGGCTCTCTGGGCAAAAAGCTCTATCTCCGGGTATCGGATCTGTATGCGGATAATGAAAAACCACAGGTGCTGGCCAGCCAGACACTGAAAGAAGTGATTGTGGAAATGACCGCCAAAAGGCTGGGTATTACTGCCGTGGTGGACAAGGATAACCGCCTGCTCGGAATCATTACCGATGGCGATCTCCGGCGGATGTTGGAAAAGAACAGCGATATTGAAAAGGTAAAAGCCGGGGATATCATGACTCCTGATCCAAAAACGATCGGCTCCGAAGAGCTCGCCATCAGCGCCCTGGATGTATTAAGAAAAAATGAAATCTCGCAGCTGGCTGTTACTCAGGAAGGAAAATACAAGGGAATCATACATTTGCACGATTTGATAAGAGAGGGGCTGATATAGAGAGGCTAGAAGCTAGAAGCGAGAGGCGAGAAGGGTTCTTTTCCGGAGTATTTGTATTTCTCTGCGTTCTCCGCGGTTAAAAAAAAGAATAGAGAGTTAAACTTATAAAATGAACAAACACCACTACGTCGCCATCATGGCCGGAGGAATCGGAAGCCGTTTCTGGCCGATGAGCCGTACGAATTTTCCGAAGCAGTTTCTGGATATTCTCGGAACGGGTAAGACCCTGATACAACAGACATTTGAGCGATATACCCATTTTGTTCCGAAAGAAAATATCTATGTCGTTACATCGGAAGAATATGTCGGCATCGTAGCGGACCAGCTGTCCGATATTCCCGCGGAAAATATTATTGCAGAACCTTCCCGTAAAAACACCGCGGCCTGCATTGCTTATATCGCCTTCAAGCTTTATAAAAAAGATCCCGAAGCACTGATGATGGCCGCGCCTGCCGATCACCTGATCATGGAAAAAGACGAGTTTGCCAAAACAGCCCTGAAAGCGCTGGATTTTGTAGGCAGCATCAATGCATTGGTGACCATCGGCATTAAACCAACCTACCCGAACACGGGTTATGGTTATATTCAATATGAAACCAAAGAGGCGGCGCCTGAAATCTACCAGGTAAAAACATTTACCGAAAAACCGAACCAGGAAATTGCAAAGGCCTTTATCGCCAGTGGTGACTTTCTCTGGAATGCAGGCATCTTTACCTGGAAAGTAAAAAACATCCTCACGGCTTTTGAAAAACACCTGCCGGAAGTGTATGATGTCTTCGCCGCCGAAAAAGACAGTTTCAATACCACTACAGAAAAAGAAGCGGTGGAACGTATCTATCCGCAGTGCACTAATATTTCCATCGACTTCGGGGTGATGGAGAAAGCCGAAAATGTTTTTGTGATACCTGCCGGTTTCACCTGGAGCGACCTGGGTACCTGGCACAGTGCCTGGGAAAATATGGAAAAAGACTATTTCGGCAATGCCGTAAAGGGTAACAAAGTAATGGTGATGGACGCCAAGAACTGTATGGTACACGTGCAGGATGAAAAACTGGTGGTCCTCCAGGGACTGAATGATTATATCCTCGTGGATACCAAAGACGTACTCCTCATTTGTAAAAAAGAAAAAGAACAGGAGATAAAGGAATATGTGGCGGAAGTGAAGCGTAATATGGGGGATGGGTATCTTTAGTTGTTTTAGTAATGATTTTATATATAAGGCCCTGGTTTTTTGCCGGGGTTTCTTTTTGGGGTTGAATGGTTAAAAGGTTGATAGGTTGACAAGGTCTTAAAGCAGAAAGTGTTTTACAGGCGTGGAAAAAACCGATGCGGTAAACAAGCAAATAATTCAAAATCTTTACTACCTTTTCTTAGTATGTCCCTTGTCAACCTATTAACTTTTTAACCTGTCAACCTGATGTTCCCCTACCTCAACACCCTCTTCCTCGACATTGAAACCGTTCCACAGGAACCCTCTTTTGAGGGTTTGCCGGAGGA
>CAUJFR010000088.1 GCA_963169885.1 Bacteroidota bacterium | reverse complement strand
GTGCAGGCTTTCCGGGGTGATGATCAGGATTTCCGGCATTTGTTTTTTCTGACGGGTACGTTCCGCTACAGAGGTATCTCCATTGCGGATGCCTACTTTCCACGGAAAACGGAGTTCTCTCAGTACTTCTTCCATCGCCCTTCCGATATCTTTAGCCAGCGCACGAAGCGGCGTGATCCATACTAACTGCAATCCTTCTGTCTTCCGTGTCTGGTAATCATCCGGGTGCAGGTTGATATAGCGGATCAGGGTACCCAGGAAAACAGAATAGGTTTTACCACATCCGGTAGGCGCATTGACCAGCCCGCTTTCATTGGCGGATATATGCGTCCATGTTTCTTCCTGGAATAAAAATGGCCTGAAACCTTTTGCTTCAAGCCATTGGCAGATTATTTTATATCCGGAGGAATTGTACACGCGTGGATGCTGAATTATACAGCAGGGGAGTTAGTTCACTGATTTTATGATCCCGTCCTGCCATTTCAGAAAATAGAGTTTCTTGTTTTCAAAATAATCCAGGGTCATGGTTTGTTTATTCAGCACGGGCTGTATATCCATTTCGCGGAATACATTGTATTCTTTGCGGGTAATATTGGAAGCAAAGTCTGATTTATACTGGAGCATCAGTTTTGCAAAACGCCATACCGTTTCATACCCTCTCATGACCATATCACTGGGCCGGGCGAACATGCGGTTGTTAAAAGTAGTGGTGATGCTCTGGCTTACTTTATCCGTACGTGGATTATAGAAAGGGGTACTGTACACAATTTCAATCCCCCGGTATTCAGGACGGGTAAAATCCCTGATTGCATCCCAGGTAGGCATTCCCATAACAGTGGCTTTGATGTTCTGTTTTTTTAATGCAGCCAGTTGCAGGGCCAGTCGTTTACCGAAATTTTCATCGAGGCTGCCGGCAATACAGAGCGTGTTTTGAAGCGTATCCAGGTAAGGGGAGAGTTGGTTCACCTGAAAACTGTCAGTGAGGTCGATGTATTTTAATTTCAGCGGGACACCCATGGTGTTTTTGGCAAAATCGTCAAAGTAGGTTTTGATCCGGTCTTCGAGTACTCCTTTTTTTCTGAACACGATCAGCCGGTCAAGGGCATAAAACTTCTGAATATGCCGGTAGATCCCTTCACATTGGGTTTTAAGCGTAGAGTTCAGCATTATATAAAAAGGATTGCCGGTAACACCGCCGTCATTGGGCAGGTTGACATTTATCACGGGTACATTCTTTTGCAACCCGGCATCAGCAAAGGTTTTTACTTCCGCAGCAGCGCAGTAGGTGATCAGTAAATTCACTTCTTTCATAGAAGCACCGGCAAGTTGCTGCTGGATTGTCTGACTGGCCGACCTGGTATCAAATACCAGGACTTCCAGGTTGATCTTTTCCTTGTTCAGGGAGTCGAGAGCTAATTGGGCACCTTCATAGAATTCAAGACCCGGATTAATAAACTTGGGAAAAACATTTTTTGCATAGCGGTATTCGGACTGGTTATCAAAAGCTGAGTCCAGGTACAAGGGGGCAAAAATGGCAATCTTGAATTTAGGTGCCTGCTCCTGTGACTGCGCGGTTTGAATCAGTAAAAACAGGGTGGCCAGCACCCAGCAATGAATTCGCATTGTATCCTATTTAATAAATGGTTATTCCCATTCTATTGTGGCGGGAGGTTTACTGCTGATGTCGTAGACCACCCGATTGATCCCGCGTACATTGTTGATGATTTCGTTGGACACATTGGCCAGGAAATCATAGGGCAGGTGTGCCCAGTCTGCTGTCATGCCATCCACACTGGTCACAGCCCTTAATGCAACCGTATACTCGTAGGTACGCTCATCACCCATTACACCCACGCTTTTTACCGGAAGTAAGATAGCGCCTGCCTGCCAAATCGTTGCATAAAGATTGTTATCTTTCAACGCTTTGATATACAGGTGATCTGCCTGTTGCAATAACTGTACCTTTTCTTCTGTAATATCACCCAGGATACGGATGGCGAGTCCGGGACCGGGGAAGGGATGACGGTCGATCATTTCTGCGGGGATACCAAGTTCACGGCCCACTTTACGAACCTCGTCTTTGAAAAGAGAGCGGAGTGGTTCTACTAGCTCAAGGTGCAGATGTTCAGGTAAACCGCCCACATTATGATGCGATTTAATGGTAACGGATGGTCCGTGTACAGATACACTTTCAATCACATCCGGGTAAATCGTGCCCTGGCCGAGTAATTCAACACCATCCACTTTTTTTGCCTCTTCCTGGAAAACGTCTATAAATCCTGCACCGATGATCTTTCTTTTTTCTTCCGGATCAGTTTTGCCGGCCAGTTTGGTATAAAAATGTTCACGGGCGTCAATCCCTTTTACATTCAGACCGATTTGTGCATAGGTTTTTAATACGGATTCAAATTCGTCTTTACGGAGCACCCCGTTATCGACAAAAATGCCGGAGAGCCGGTCACCAATTGCCCGGTGAATCAGGGTGGCTGCTACGGTGGAATCAACACCGCCACTGAGGGCCATGATCACTTTCCGGTCGCCGATCTGTTTTTTTAACTGTGCTACCGTATCCGTGATAAAATGGGCTGGTGTCCAGTCCTGGCTGCATCCGCAGATATGCACCAGGAAATTATGAATGATTTTTTTGCCTTCTTTGGAGTGATATACTTCCGGGTGAAATTGTACGCCGTACAATGGATTTCCTTCAGTGCCTGCTTTACGGAAAGCGGCTACAGGGATACTATCCGTATCGGCGAGTAACTCAAAGCCTTCGGGAAGTTGTTTGATGGTATCACTGTGACTCATCCATACCTGGCTCTGGTCACTTACTTCATTGAAAAGGGTATCCTCTTTTTTTCGTTGCAGGATCGCACGGCCATACTCACGCTTATCACTTTTAGCCACCAGTCCGCCATATCGTTTAGCCGTCAGTTGTGCGCCATAACAAACACCAAGTACCGGCACCTGGCTGACCAGTGCGGCTACATCGGTATCCGGTGCATTGGGTTCATTTACGGAAAAAGGAGATCCGGAAAGGATAATGCCTTTAAGTCCTGGTTCGATAGTAAAAGGTTTATGGAAAGGAATGATTTCACAATAAACACTGGCTTCCCGCACGGCCCTCGCAATCAGTTGGGTGTATTGAGAACCATAATCCAGGATGAGTATCTTTTCTGTCATAGTGCTGCGAAGGTAAAGAAATCCGGACAGGCTGGAAGCCGTTGGATGCCGGTAAAACCGGAAAAATGCCGCTTGTGGGTAACCTTAGTTTAAGTCCGGCGTCTAACAGGAAAAGCAGACAAACCTTGGTATCTTCGGTTAACTTAAATCGCTTAGTTATGAAACGAATAGTAGTAATGCTTACCGGCGCTTTGCTGGTGCTTTCTTCTTGTAGTAATTTTATGGGAAAAAGGGTCCGCGGAAATGGTAAAATGGCTACGGAAACCCGAAACACCGGATCTTTTACCGGTGTGAAAGTAAGCGGGGCCATCGATCTATATGTCAGAACAGACAGTGTTACGGCAATCAGGGTGGATGGTGATGAGAATCTCCTGAAGTATGTGGAAGTGGACCTGGACGGTTCCATGCTCAGAATCCGGACTAAAAACGGAATTAACCTGAAGCCCACCCGGTCAATTAAGGTGTATGTAAGTGCCCCTGAGTTTACCCGGTTAAATGCATCCGG
The DNA here is from genome assembly GCA_963169885.1 of Bacteroidota bacterium. GTDB lineage: Bacteria > Bacteroidota > Bacteroidia > Chitinophagales > Chitinophagaceae > JJ008. The sequence goes on along the minus strand of CAUJFR010000088.1, from coordinate 2,699 downwards.
GGCCTGTGATATTTTTACGGAGAACAAGATCGGTAGTTCCGGCATATTAAATGTTGACCTGAGCGGTGCGTCGGATGCCAAGCTTGAAGTGAATGCTCCCGCCATAAAAGTGGAAGTCAGCGGAGCCGGTTCAGTTACCCTGAAAGGCGAAACCCGTGATTTCAGTGGGGATGGTTCCGGTAGTACAGATATTAAATGCTATGAGCTGCTGGCGGAGAATACCAAAGTGGATATATCCGGTGCCGGAAATGCGGAAGTGTTTGCCAGTGTAAAGCTGGATGTGGATGTGTCCGGGGCGGCTGATGTGAAGTATAAGGGCAATGCTACTGTGAGTCAGCGGGTATCCGGTGCCGGTAGTGTAAAGAAAACAGAGTAATAACCGGGTTTCAAAATCCCGCTTAATAAAAAAAGTCTGGTCCGACAATGTCGCACCAGACTTTCTGTTTATGGGAAGGACGAATAATTAATATTCGTTGCCGTATCCACCGCGATCACGGTTGAATCCGCCGCCGCCGCCGCCTTTCTTAAAGCCGCCGCCGCCGCCACCTTTGTAGCCGCCACCGCCGCCACCATTGCCGAAGCTTCTTTTCTTGAAGCCACCGCCGCCGCCACCTTCCGGTTTAGGACGACTTTCGTTAACAACGATGTTACGACCGTCAACTTCAGTACCGTTCAGGGCAGCAATAGCAGCCTGAGCCTGGTCGTCGTTGGGCATTTCAACAAATCCAAAACCTTTACTGCGGTTGGTGAATTTGTCAGTAACAATTTTAGCGGAGCTAACTTCGCCATGTGTTGCAAAAAGGTTAGATAAATCCTGATCCTTCAGGTTCCAACTGAGATTTCCTACGTAAATGTTCATTTTGAAAATTTTAAATATAAAAGTGTCAACAGTAACAGTACCCAATGAACATTCTATGGTTTTTCGAATCGTTCAGGACTTGTGAAACTGAAAGAGCACCAAAAGCAAGACAAAATAACGGAAATTTTATTGAGATAGTAATAATTTTTCTTTAAAGGGCGCGATTCCAGTATAAGATATTGACAATTAATAAGATATGTCTAAAACGACAAAAATCCTCCCAACGGGGAGGATTTTTGAAAAAAGCGATATGGAAAAATTACTCAGCGACTACTTCAATTTCAACTTCGGTTGATTTACCGTTGCCGAAATCAATAGTGGCTTTATAAGACCCCAGTTCTTTTACATCTTCAGGGATGGATATCTTTTTGCGGTCGATATCATACCCACGTTGATCGCGGATAGCACGGCTCAGTTGCAGTGAAGTGATACTTCCGAAGATTTTACCGCTGGTACCTGTTTTAGCACCCAGTTTGATCGGGGCTTCATTCAGTTTGGCAATTACACTGTTCACTTCAGCCAGCATTTTTTCTTCTTTCTTACGCACCTGCTTTAAGCGTTCTTCCAGTTGCTTCCTGTTGCTGGGACTGTTTTCAACAGCCAGCTGGCGGGGCAGTAAAAAGTTACGGGCATAGCCGTTCTTTACTTTCACCACCTCGTTGATTCCACCCAGGTTATCTACGTCTTGAATTAAAATTACTTCCATTGTTTTCTTTTTGTTCACCAACCCAGTTTCCGTTTTCCTGAAACTGTCTCCCGTTTTACGGGGTTAGGGTGAGGTTATTTTAAAAGATCTGTTACGTAAGGCAATAAGGCCATCTGACGGGCTTTTTTCACTGCATCAGAAACCTTACGCTGAAATTTCAGGCTGTTTCCGGAGAGGCGGCGGGGTAATAATTTACCTTGCTCGTTCAGGAATTTTTTCAGGAACTCCACATCTTTATAATCGATGTAGCGGATGCCATATTTTTTAAAGCGACAAAACTTTTTTACACGTTTATCACTTTTAATGGCGGTCAGGTATTTAATTTCATTCTTTGCCATTGTATTAAGCCTCCACTGCTTTTTCGGTTCCTGTTTTTACACCACTTTTCTTTTTGGCATTGTACTCGACGGCGTATTTATCGAGTTTAGTGCATAAATGACGAAGCACGCTTTCGTCACGCAGAAGCTGGATTTTCAGCTTCTCATTGAAGTCGGATTGCGCTGTGTACTCCAGTACCCAGTAAAGACCAGTTGTTTTTTTCTGGATCGGATACGCAAGTGATTTCAGTCCCCAGGGATTTTCATGAACGATTGTGCCACCGGCATCGGTTACCAGCTTCGCATATTTTTTCTGCTCAGCTTTAAACTCATCGTCACTTAAAACGGGGGTAAAAATCACCATCAATTCGTAATTGTTCATTTTACCTTTTTTTGATTTAATAATTCGGTTTACCCATTGGACAGTCTTCATTCGCCGGAGCTGCAAAAGAAAGAATCTGCGAATACAGATTTGGGGCGGCAAAGATAGGAGTTTCCGGCCAGAAATCGCCTGGAAAAGCGGCCCGATTTTGAGACCCGCTTTTCGAAGAATAAAAATCTATTAAAAGTTTGAATATTAGCCAATTATGACTAAAAACCTTTTTTTGCCGGTTTGATTTCTTTTAAAAAAAACAGGTAGGTAGGAAAGTGATCACTATAGCCACCCCGGTACGTATTTCCGTCCCAGGTACGCATAGGGTAACCTTTATACCGGCCCTGGTTTTCCACCAGGTACTCTTTATTGAAGATATGCGGCTGGTAATAAAAGAAGCCGGATTGTTCTTTTTTCAGCCAGGCCTTTGATACAAGGATCTGG
>CAUJFR010000087.1 GCA_963169885.1 Bacteroidota bacterium | reverse complement strand
AGCTCATAAAAAAAACGGTTGCAGCTTTTGAAGCACAGCAACCGCTGGTTCATTTTATCAATCACGCATTAGCCGAGTAAGCCTTTGCTGTTGAGGTATTCGGCAATCTGTACGGCATTGGTGGCTGCTCCTTTGCGCAGGTTATCCGACACCACCCACATATTGAGGGTGTTCGGCTGACTTTCATCCCTTCTGAGGCGGCCTACAAATACCTCATCTTTTTCATGGGCATCCATCGGCATGGGATATTGCTGGTTGGCGAGATCATCCACCACTACTACTCCCGGTGCAGCAGCCAGTAAGGCTTTTACTTCAGCCAGGTCATAGTCATGGGCAAACTCCACATTCACGGCTTCACTATGCCCGCCCATTACCGGGATACGTACCGTAGTGGCAGTTACCCGGATGGAGTCGTCCCGCATGATCTTATTGGTTTCTTTCACCATCTTCATTTCTTCCTTGGTATACCCGTTATCCAGGAATACATCGATCTGTGGAATCACGTTCAGATCAATCGGATATTTATAGGCCATCGGGTAATCGGTGGTTTCCCCTTTTACTTCTTTTCTTCTTTCTCCATGTAATTGTTCCACCGCTTTCACACCGGTCCCGGTTACACTCTGATAGGTGCTCACCACGATCCGCTTAATGCCATATTTTTTATGCAGCGGGTTTAAAGCCACTACCATCTGGATCGTAGAACAGTTGGGGTTTGCAATTATTTTATCATTGGCGGTCAGGATATCCGCATTGATTTCCGGAACCACCAGGGGCTTGGAGGGATCCATTCTCCAGGCCGAAGAATTATCTACTACGGTGATACCTGCTTCCGCAAATTTAGGGGCCCACTCCAGGGAAGTGCCACCGCCAGCAGAGAAAATAGCAACAGCCGGTTTAGCGGCAATGGCATCGGTCATACTCACAACCTTATACTTCTTTCCCTTAAACTCTACTTCCTTCCCTACTGATTTTTCAGAAGCCACCGGTACCAGTTCGGTCACCGGAAAATTCCGCTCTGCCAATACCTGTAACATTTTGGTGCCCACAAGTCCTGTGGCACCGACTACTGCAACTTTCATTTTTTTGTCCCCCCATCTTCCGCAAGGCGGAAGTTTTTATTTTAAAAATTTTGTTGATGCCTCAATGACAACGGATAAAAAAAAGGCCCTCCGTAAGGAAGGCCTGCTAAACTTTTATGTTGGACACACATAACGCTGCAAACCTCCCTCAGGAATGTTTCTTAATGCGTTTTGTATGTTTCGTTGTCATCATTGCGGAGCAAAAATAGTCCCGCAAGCCGTGAATGCCAAATAATGCCAAAAAAAAATTCATGAATATGGCGACGGTTACGCACACCGTATCAAAAAAAAACATATTTGTCCTATGAAAAGAACCTTATCCCTCCTCCTGAGCATACTATTGCTTACACCTGTTTGTATGTGGTCACAAAACAGGTTTGACGTTATTATCAGTGAATTCATGGCCGATCCCACTCCGGTGGCAGGACTACCGGGGAATGAATGGATCGAAATAAAGAACTGCAGCGCCCTTCCCGTTTCATTACAAAGCTGGCGGATTGCCGATGCCGGCGGACAAAGCGGTCCGTTGCCATCATATGTTTTACAACCTGATAGTTTCCTGATTATTTGCTCTTCTTCAGCTTTAGCAGCTATGTCACAATACGGAACAGCCATTGCAGTTAGTTCTTTCCCTTCGCTGGACAATGAAGGAGAATGGATTGCACTAAAGTCGCCGGATGGCCGTATTGTTCATAGTGTAAATTATACCAGCGACTGGTATGGCAATGCGCTGAAGAAAGAAGGTGGCTGGTCGCTGGAAATGATCGATACCCGTAATCCCTGCAGTGGCAAAAGCAACTGGACCGCCAGTATCCATCCATCCGGTGGTAGTCCGGGCAGGAAGAACAGTACGGATGCGGCTAATCCTGATGTACAGGCGCCGCAATTACTACACTCCTATCTGACAGACAGCCTCTCCCTCCGGCTGGTATTTGATGAGCCGTTGGACAGTGCAGTGGCTGCATCGGTCAATCGCTATAGTATCAGCCAGGGCATTATGATCAGCAGTGTGAGTACCGTGCCTCCCCTTTTCCGGGAAGTGCAACTGAAACTCAGCAGCCCTTTACTATACAACGCTGTTTATACCATACGTGCCGAAGGTATCCCGGATTGTAATGGAAACAGGATGTCAGCAGGCGAAACAAAAGCAGGACGGCCAAAGGACCCGCAGCCCGGAGAGGTGGTGGTGAATGAGATCCTCTTCAATCCAAAGCCTAACGGAGAGGATTATGTGGAAATTTATAATCCGGGGAGACAGGTGACGGATCTGTCAAGGCTCTATATCGCCAACCGGAACAGTAGCGGAGTGATCAGTTCCATCAAAGTCCTCAGCACTGTCCCCTTTTATATTTATCCCGGTGAATACCTTGCCTTTACGGAAGCCCCTGATCAACTACCCCTTTATTATTTGGTTCGTTTTCCGGAAAGGGTCATGTCCCTTTCTTCTCCTCCTTCTTTTCCTGATGAGGAAGGGCGGGTGATCCTGTTGAATGGACAGGGAACGCTCATAGATGAAGTGCCGTACAAGGATGAGTGGCATTTCCGATTGATCAGTAATAAAGAAGGAGTGGCACTGGAAAGACTGGACCCGGCAGGTGCATCCGATAAACCGGACAACTGGCATAGTGCGGCATCCACGGCCGGTTATGGAACTCCCGGTTATCAAAATTCCCAATACAGGGCAGCTGATACGGCCGCTGTGGTGATAAAAGTGAGTCCGGTTATTTTTTCTCCCGACAATGATGGACGGGATGATCTGTTACAGATAAGTTACTCAATGGAAGCGTCCGGTTATGTTGCCAATATCGTCATCTTTGATGCGGCCGGTAAACCGGTGCGGTCCCTGGTGCGGAATGCCTTACTGGGCAGGAAGGGCAGCTGGACCTGGGACGGGCTGGATGATAGTGGACGTTCCTTACCGCTCGGGCACTATATTGTCATGGCTGAATTATTCAACCTTCAAGGGAAGAAGCAACAGTATAAACAAGTAATTGTGCTGGCCCGGCGCCTGAATTAAATTTCTCTACACCAGCTCAATATCAAAACTCACCAGGTTTTTAAACTGCTGGAGGCGGGTATTGATATCGTCTGCGGTGATCTCTTTCAGCCTTGTGGGGCCGAATTTCTCTACGCAGAAGCTGGCCATAGCCGAGCCTACGATGATACCGCGTTTCATATTTTCGAAGGAGATATCGCCGGTCTTGGCAATATGACCCATGAAACCACCGGCAAAGGTATCACCGGCACCGGTCGGATCGAATACATCTTCCAGGGGCAGGGCGGGTGCGTAGAACACATCATCGCCATGGAATAATAAAGCGCCGTGCTCCCCTTTCTTAATAATCAGGAATTTCGGGCCCATGGCCATAATAGATTTGGCCGCTTTTACCAGGGAGAACATGCCGGTCAGCTGGCGGGCTTCTGCATCATTCACAATCAGCATATCGATATACTTCAGGACGATTTTCAGTTCAGGCATGGCAATATCCATCCAGAAATTCATGGTATCCATGGCAATCAGCTTGGGACGCTGTTTCAATTCCTGAATCACATTGAGCTGGATCTTGGGTGCCAGGTTACCCAGCATCAGGAATTCAGCTCCCTGATAGCTATCCGGGATCTTCGGATCAAAATCAGCCAGTACGTTCAGTTCAGTCACGAGGGTATCGCGACTGTTCATGTCTTCATGATAACGACCACTCCAGAAAAAGGATTTCTTTCCCTGGATGATCTCCACCCCGTCCAGGTGCACCCCACGGCTGCGTAAATCGGCCATTTCCTCTTCCGGAAAATCATCCCCGATAATTGAAATCTGCTGTACCGGTTTCACAAAATTACTGGCCGCATAAGCCACATAAACAGCAGATCCTCCGATGATTTTTTCAGTTTTTCCAAAGGGTGTTTCAATGGCATCAAAGGCCATGGTTCCAACGGTGATTAAAGACATGATTGATTTTTTGTATTTTATTACGTAACGGCGTGCAAAACTACTGAAAAGAGACGATAGTTTATAGGTGTTAGCTGTTCGCTGTTAGGTGTTAGGGCCTCCTGTGAAGATT
>CAUJFR010000086.1 GCA_963169885.1 Bacteroidota bacterium | reverse complement strand
ATCACTAACAACCCATAGAAAGTATAGGCCCACCAGGATTTCCACCAGGGCGGGGCAATGCTGATGGCGATGCTTTTCTCCGCAACAGAGCCATCGATATTGATCGCTTTGACATAAAGGGTGTACTTACCAGCGGGGAGATTAAAATAAGTGACCTTTGGCTCAGTGCCGATATCCCGCCACTCAATATCATAATTCTCCAGTTTGCAGAGGTATTTTATATCGCCCTCGTTTTTATAATCAATGGCCCCGAATTCCAATGAAAAAGTATTTTGACTGTATTTAAGCAGGACAGTATTGGTTTTCCAGATTGGCTCCTTTAACAGACCTCCGGGTCCGGCCACCACTTCCTCATTTCCAATCTTAAAACTGGTAAAATTTATAATGGGTGCTGTTCTTTCATCCAGCAGTTCATCTGGCCTAAAGCTGTGAAAGCCCTTTGCTCCGCCGAGGAATAAGCGGCCATCGTTTACCCTGATGTTCTTCATCCATACAGCCGTACCGGATTGTACCCCCTGGGCTTTACCGTACACTTTCACCTCATCCCGTTCCCTGCTGATCCGGAGGATATTATTAATGGTGCTTACCCATAAGTTTCCTTTTTTATCTTCCACGAGGCCACAAATGCCATCTATTCCCTCCGGAAAAATCTGGGAGGTAAATTTTTTGAAACGGTCTGTTTGCTGGTCAAAAAAATACAGTCCGGCATTACAGGCTACCCATAACACTCCATCCAGATCGGAACATCCCATGGCCAGTGAACCACTACCTATTTTGTAGCGTTTAAACCTACCAGACTGACTGTCCAGCACGAACATATCTTCGTCGTTCCCTACCCATATCCGGTTACTCTTATCCTGTATGATACAGTTTATATGTCCCTTGCCAATACTCAGACTATCGGCTGGATCAAAGATATAATTGGTGCATTTGCCGGTTTTGGTATCCATACGGGACAACCCGTTATGCGTACCGACCCATAGAAAATGCTGCCGGTCAATAAACAGGACATGCGAGGAATCATTCACCAGGCTGGCCGGATTGTTTTTATCGTGCCGGATATGAGTAAATTGTTCTGTCCTGATATTAAATTTTTCCAACCCGGTATTATGGGTGGCGATCCAGATATTTCCTTCCCCATCCCCTTTTAAATCGAACACCGAAAAATCAGAAAGACTGTTTGCGTCCCGGAGATCATGCCTGAATACTTTTTGCTGATTATTCAACAAATTTCTCCTGATCATTCCGCTGTCAGTCAAGATCCAGATATTCTTTTTCTCTTCTTCAAAATAAAATGCGCTCGCAGGAAAGTTCAGATATGTAAAAGGAATAAATGTGGAGTTAAAGTCAACTGTATAAATGCTACCCTCGCTGGCAATCCAGAGTAAACCGTCTTTTGCTGAGAAAGCCCTGAAAGTGGAACTGTCCTTAAATCCATCCAGGGTATCTTTCAGGAACAGGTTCGACTTATCATTTCTGACACGTCCGAAATGGGTGGTCTTTTGCTGCACCGGATCGAATTTATTGAGCCCGGCGGACTTGGAACCGGTCCATAATCCTCCCTTTATATCTTCTATAACAAAACTGACGTAATCAAACTGACTCCCGCTATTGGGTGGACGGCTCAACCCCAGCGGATGGGATGGATCATAATATCCATACCGGGTAAACTTTCCGGTTGCCCGATCCAGAGACTGTAACCCATTTCCTTTGGTACCAACCCAAAGTGTTTTTTTACTGTCTTCAAAAACACAAAAAACGTTATTATCAGACAAGCTGTTTGGATTGCCTGCGTCATGCGTATAATGCAGGAATTTACCGGAGGACTTATCAAATCGGGATAACCCACCAGTTCCGTCCGGTTTACCGGTAAATGGATCTCCCCAGCCGACCCATAAAAAACCGTTACTGTCTTCCATAATGGTATTGACTATCGGAATCTCTTCTGAAGTTGGGACATAATTGACAAGCCCTTCGATTGGGTAATGCGTAAACTTTCCGGTTGCCGGGTTAAACTTGTCAAGGGTCCGGCTGGAGCCGATCCAGATGATTCCAGAACGATCAGTCATTATGGTAAAAACAGTATCACTCCCCAGACTGGAAGGATCAGTTGGGTTATGCCGGAAATGGGTGAATTTTTTTGTTTCAGGGTCAAGGCGGTCCACGCCAAAACCAAGGGTGCCTACCCAAATAAAACCTGATGAATCCACGGAAACAGCAACTGCCAGGTTGTTCACCAGGGAATTGGGATTATCATTGCTATGCGTAAAGCCGGTTAGCTTTTTCCCGTCATACCGTTGCAATCCCTTCAATACGGAAGTAAACCAGACAAATCCTTTCTGATCCTGAGTAATGGAAAACACCGGTCCAAAGCCATTTTTCTCCACGTCCAGCACTTTGTTAAACCGGGGTTGCTGTGAAAAAACATTAGCGGTTGAAAGCAGCAACATAACAAACAGTAGCAGTAAATATTTTTTCATTGCCTGGTTTTAGATTACAGGTAAATAAATAGTGAACACCGTCCCTTCATTTTGCTTAGTCTCCACACTTAACTCCCCTCCATGCGCTTTCACAATATCATAACTCAGACTTAATCCTAATCCTGTTCCCTGCCCGGTGGGCTTGGTGGTGAAAAAAGGTTGAAATATTTTATCCAGCACTTTAGCCGGAATACCATTGCCATTGTCTGATACCCTGATCAATACCCCTGAACCCCCTGTTGGGAGTTTCAAACGCTGCGTAGCGATAGTGACTAAAGGCTGGAATCCGGCAGGCTGCCCTTTCCTTTTTTCGTCCACCGCATAAAAGGCGTTAGTAATTAAATTCAAAATCACCCGGCCAATATCCTGTGGAACTATATTTATATTTCCAATGCTATCATCATACTCAGTCTTAAGGGTTGCATTGAATGACTTGTCTTTTGCTCTCAAACCATGATAGGCCAATCTGAAATATTCATCGGCGAGTGCATTGATATCAGTTGGCTCTTTTTTTCCGCTGCCACTGCTGGAATGTTGCAGCATGCCCTTTACAATGGCATCGGCCCTTTTGCCGTGATGCAGGATCTTGCCCAGGTTCTGTTGTATATCCTGGGCAATCACTTTAGCTTCGGCTGTATTCCCTTTATCCACCTCCTCGACCATCTCGCTCATCAACTCATTACTCACTTCTGAAAAATTATTCACGAAATTCAATGGGTTCTGAATCTCATGGGCAATGCCGGCAGTAAGCTCACCAAGGCTGGCCATTTTCTCCGCCTGCACCAGCTGGCTTTGGGTGGTCTTCAGATCCCCCAGCGCCTTTTCCAGAGCCAGGTTGGCTTTCTTTTTGGCATGAAAGCGGTAATAAATACTACCAGCCAATATGAAGAGCAAAGCGGCAATACCAATCGTGAAATTCCTGGATTGGGCGGAGAGTTTATTGGCACTTTCCAGTTGAGAGATAGCGATTTCATTATTAGCAATCAATTGCTCGGTTTCAAAACTTAAGGTCCTGTATTTTGACTGATCGGCAAGCATGCTATCCTGCAACTGCATAAATGACTTATAGGCCAGTTTGGCCTTTACATCCTCTCCGGTTTTTTCATACAAATCCGCCAGCAGCCTGTAGTCCCGCAAAACACTGGTACGCACAGGTCTCATCCGTTCAACATCTTTTTGCAACAGGCGGATGGCTTCCGGGAAATTCTTTTCTTCGATACGCAACAATGCCAGGTAATAATCAGGCTCAATAATGCCGCCTGGCTGACTGACCCCCACCTGGTAGCGGTTTACCCATTCCCAGCATTCCTGCAAAAGGGAATCGGCCGCTGCAAAAGCACCCCGCCTGATATTGTACAGCGCCCGAAGTTGCAGCACAAAGGGCTTGATGCTTCTCTCAGAGCTATTTTCCTTATAAGCCGATTCAGCGATGCTTAAATAATATTCCACGCTGTCCAGCTGTTGTTTGGCTAATAATGGAACGACCACATGCCGGGCCGCAAATCTGGTCTGTAATGCATCCGTTGTGTCAGCATTTCTTCCGGGTTGATATAACCGCAGGGACGCTTCTAATACCATTTTGCCCTGCTGCAATGCCTTATCATACTCACCCGATTGTGCATAAAAATCACTCAACACACCCACGTTGTTAACCCAACGGCGCATACCAAAATCAAATACAATGTCAAACATCCGGTGCACATGATTACCAGATGTGTCAATATAGCTGACCGATTTCTTCATATTGTAGATGGCCGGTTCATAGAGGCCAATGATCCGGTAAAATCCACCCAGCACATAATAGCAATTAGAGATCCCAGTGGAATCATTGGTCCTTTTAAATTCATTCAGTTGGTCAGCATAATACTGAAACCCTTCAGTCAGCTTGTCGGATTCCCGGTAAGGAAGCCTTAACTGCAGCAGAAGAATCTGTTTCATAAAGCGTGCATCAGCTGATTTAACTTCATCCAGTTGCCCGATAAGCCGTTTGCCATACTCAATCGACTTATATTTATCATTGCCAGAAAGACTTCGCCCAATTGAACGGCAGACGAGATAGTAAAAAATCTCCTTCGTACCCTTTTTAAATTGACCGGCAGCCGCTTCCAGCTGACTGATTTGTGCATCCGTTAATACCGATTTTTCAACCAGTTGCACGGCAGCCGAGAAACTGAGACTATCCGGGCCCTTTTCTACGTTACTCTTGTTTAAAAGGGCAATCGCCGAATCAACCCGGGATTGCTGTGCGCTTATATTGGTGGCCAGCATAAGCAGCCACATAAATAAGACTGATCCGCAGATTGATATTCTTTTCATCTTCATAATTTCTTTTTTTTCATATGGGCAGGACAATGATAAATTCACTTCCTTCCCCGTCTTGCGTCTCCACCTTCAGTTCTCCTCCATGGGCTTTCACAATATCATAACTCAGACTCAAACCCAGTCCTGTCCCCTTCCCGGTGGGTTTGGTAGTGAAAAAAGGCTGGAATATTTTATCCAATACCTTTTGCGGAATACCCGTGCCGTTATCTTTTACTATGATCTCTATACGATCTGTTAACCTCTTTGTGCTTACGAATACGGCCGGTTCAAATCCCTGCTCTTGTTGCTTCTTCCTTTCATCTACTGCAAAAAATGCGTTTGTAATCAGGTTCAGGATTACCCGTCCAATATCCTGTGGAATAATATTGACAGCACCGATCGTATCATCAAACCCGGTTTTCAATACAGCATTGAACGACTTATCCCTGGCCCTTAGCCCATGATAGGCCAGCCGCAGGTACTCATCCGCCAGTTCATTGATATCCGTGGGCTCTTTCTTATTGCTGCTGCTGCGGCTATGCTGCAACATGCCTTTTACAATACCGTCCGCCCGCTTGCCATGGTGAAGGATCTTTTCCAGGTTTTGTTGCACATCCCTGGCTATAACTTTTGCTTCTGCTGTATTTCCCTTGTCCAACTCATCCGCCATCTCACTGATCAGTTCATTACTGACTTCACTGAAGTTGTTGACGAAATTTAAAGGATTCTGTATCTCATGGGCAATGCCGGCGGTGAGTTCACCCAGGCTGGCCATTTTTTCTGCCTGCACGAGTTGCGACTGAGTGGACTTCAAATGCCCGAGTGTGGACTCCAGTATCAGATTGGCCTTTTGCTTCTGTTTGTTATTCCGGTACAGGATGGCTGCAATGAATAAAAAAACAGCCAGACCGGCTATAAGAGCCCATTGTTTTTGTTTATTACGCTCAGCGATCCGGTTTGCCTCGGCATCCCGCTCTTGTTGTTGTTTATCCAGAATGATCCGCTGCAATTCCTGGAATCGTTTGGGGCCGGTAAGACTGTCTTTCTGCGCATAGGCGATGGAGAGATATTTATAGGCACTGTCATCCTGGTTCCTGTTCTTAAAAATCCCGCTTAATAAAGAAGATGCTTCATAAACCCCTTTTCTGAATGAAATCGTCCTGCCCGTTTTTATCGCATGGTAGGCATACCGTATCGCCGAATCGGGCAATTTCATTTCGTCGTATAAGGTAGCCAGAAAAAGGTTATTCATGGCCAGGTTCCTGATATCATTGTCCGTATTGGCCTCTGCGATACCCCGTTTATAATAATCCATGGCCCGCTCCTTATCGCCTTTCAAACGATATGCATTCCCCATCCTGAACATCATTTCAGGGCGGGTGTACCTACTCCGGTCGCCGGATTTCTGTGCGGCATCATACACGATCCGGAGATAATACAATCCTGAGTCAGGCTGTTGCATTAAATTATAGATGTTCCCGATATTTGACATTTCATTATGGACCATTCCTGTATCCTGAATCATTTCAAAAAGCGATTTGGACCGGCTATAATATTCAATTGCTTTTTTATAATCCGCCAGTTCCATATAAATATTTCCGATCCTGTTCAACGCAAAGGCGATGGTGGATGTATCTTTAAATTGTTCGCCAAGTTCCAGTGCCTCAAACTGTAACCGGAGTGATTCCGGCAGTTTACCCGCTTCGAGTATGGTAGCCCCTTTCAGCGATAACAACAGCGCTTTAATCTCCGGCAAATTCAATTTTTCTGCATAGCTAATGGCAGCATCCGTATAATAAAGCGATGAATCAATATCCGAAAAACGGTATCCGAACGCCAGTTGATAAGACAGCGGTCCCTTTGTTGAATCGCTCGTCGCATTCTGATACTGTTCTTTAAGCACCTTCAGGTCTTCCGGCGTAGTCTGGCTATTTGCCTGCAGAAAAATCCCACAGGATACCAGTATGTAAATCAATATTCTTTTCATTCAATGTTGATTCAATGATAATGGAATAAATAAGGCTGCTCCGGTAAAGCATTAGTCCAGGACAATTCAAACCCGTTCCGGGTCAGTCTGTCCGAGAGTTCGATCCGGTACTTCTGTATGCACGCAAAAAAAAGGGGCAGCATTGGCTGTAAGTCATCCGTCAAAAAAGCCGGATATGCGGCATTGATTTCTCCTGGAGAATTTCCTTGTACAGACCGGGCGTTCATGATTCGTTGGTTTTGGTGGCGAAAAAGGGTGCCCGGATTAATGAAATGAATTTAGGACATTTTATTAACCTGTGAATCATTATTATAAGGAGGAAATTTCAGGGCCGGAGCGGGGTGTTCGGGAAATGAATATTGAGCATTTAGCATTGAATATTGAGCATTTTCTTGCTTAGAACCTCAATGTTCAATATTCAACACTCAATTTTCAATTTTCATTGTTTACCCCTCCTGCCCCGTCCAAAGCGCCCCACCGATACTATCCCGGGTAGCACCGGTAACGGAAGCAAGCACATTGTACTCCTGCCTCCAGCGTAATACCCCGATAAAAGCCATGATCAGGGCTTCTTTATAATTGATCAGCCCGGAATCCGGCAATATAGTGGTCACCCCAAGCTGAGATAAATGGGCATCCAGCCGCTGCAATAAATGATCGTTAAACGCACCGCCGCCCGTGACCAGCAGGCGTGAATTTTCTTTTTTCCCTTGCTGCTGAATGGCCATTACGGCTTCAGCGGTCTGGATCGCAATATGTTCTGAATAAGTACAGAGCGCATCGGCCAGTGTAAGTCCGGCCCCTTTGATCAACGGATAAACCGTATCGGTCCCGAAATCATTAGCAAGTGATTTGGGCCAGGGCTGCCGGTAAAATTCGAGCGCATTCAGCTGACCCAGCAATCCATGATGAATAGTGCCGGAAGCCGCTATCGCTCCTCCTTCATCCATTTCCTTACCGGCTTCTGCAGCCAGCAGGTTGAGTACCCGGTTGGCCGGACAAATATCAAAAGCGATATAAGCATCTGTATGAGCGGAAATATTCGCGATGCCGCCGATATTCAGGAAATAATCATACCCGCTGAATAATAATTTTTCACCGATCGGAACAATCGGTGCTCCCTGGCCACCAAATGCCACATCCAGGGCCCGCAGGTCAGAGACCACCGGTAATTGTGTTACCGCGGCAATGGCTGAACCATCTCCCAGTTGAGCGGTCATTTTTTGTCCGGGCAGGTGAAAACTGGTATGGCCATGTGAACCGATAACAGCCACTTTATAATGCAGATTAAACTGATCAATAAAGGCATTGATCTGCTGACCGGTATAATGGCCATATTCACTATGCAGCAGGAGATAATCCCGGGCTGAAAGTCCGGTTGCCCCGCTGAGACGGGTTTTCCAATCCGCTGAATAAGGAAGACATCCTGCCTCAATCAGTTCATAACTCCACTGCCCCCCCTGTTCCTGGAATTCAGCAAAAACAATATCCAGTCCGTCCAGCGAACTGCCACTCATTAAACCAATAGCCCGGTAAACCATGAAAGCTTTTTTAGATTAGTTTTGCGAAAGTAAATGATCCTGTTGCTTTACGGCATGACTTTATACTTCATCCGCCAGGCAGGGAGAAAAAAATCAAAAAACCAGGACCGGGAGTTACAAATTCCTGTGCCAGGGTTACCAAACCGGGACTTAACATGATCGTCAATCTCAGCCAGCAGCATTCGTTAATCAGTAATTGGGTCAGTGAATTAAGGGATACACAGATACAAACCGACCGGATGCGGTTTCGCCGTAACCTGGAACGGATCGGCGAAATTGCCGCATATGAAATCAGCAAAGTGCTGCCCGATGTGGAAAAAGAAGTATCCACCCCGCTGGGGACCGCGGTACACCGGGTGCTCAAAGAATACCCGGTACTGGCTACCATTCTGCGGGCCGGTTTACCGCTGCACCAGGGACTGCTGAACTATTTTGACAAATCGGATAATGCTTTTATTTCGGCTTACCGCAAACACCAGCCCGATGGCAGTTTTGAGATCAGCCTGGAATATATGTCAAGTCCGGAGATTGACGACCGGGTAATCATCATCTCCGATCCAATGCTTGCCACGGGTTCTTCCCTCGTAAAAACCATCCGTTTTTTAAAAGCGGAGGGACAACCCCGTGAAATTCATATTGTAGCGGCCATCGCCTGCACCGTTGGCATAGAATATGTGAAAAGAGAAGAGCCCTCCGTAAAGATCTGGTGTGGGGATATTGATGATGAACTGACGGCCAAGGGTTATATCGTACCCGGACTCGGCGATGCCGGCGATCTGGCCTACGGACCGAAAATGCAGATGTAGAAAGTCCCGGTTTTATTTTTGTATAAATCTTATAACCAGATAATTAGACAAAAGATCCGGTTACACAGCATGATTCATATCAAAACCAGGCCAAGCAGCATTAATTCTATTTCTCAGGTCTTTAAAAAGTTGTATTTTACCGGTTCGTACCGGCGGAATTATTGAAGGACGGGGCAATCAAATGAAGAAAATGTACGTTTAGTACTTTACACGGTTTGACTTATCCTTTTTCCTGGCTGATCAGAACGAAAAAACTTAATTGCAGAGATGAAAAAAATATTTTCCACCTTCCTGTTTTGTGTGTCCATGGCCACTGTGTCAAAGGCGCAGGATCCCAACTTTTCCCAGTTTTTCGCGTCCCCGCTTACATTGAACCCGGCACTGACCGGTAAGTTTGATGGCGACTTCCGCCTGGCTGGTAATTACCGCAATCAATGGCCTACGATCAATAATGCTTTTGTCACTAAAACTGTATCGCTGGATTTTGGCGTCATGAAGAACCGTCTTTCCGAATTGGATCAGATGGGTGTGGGTATACTGGGAGTGACCGATCGTGCCGGTGATGGCGTGCTGACCACCAACTATGCTGGCCTTTCACTTGCTTATCACAAAGGATTGGATGAAGATGGATTTCATCAACTCGGTGCCGGTTTTCAAGGAATCTACATTAATAAAAGACTGGACGTGACCAAAGTACAGTTTGCCGATCAGCTGACTCCACTTGGTTTTACCGGGGTAACCAGCGAGATCTTCAATAACAATCAACTTAACCTGAGCTATTTTGATCTCAATGCCGGTGTGCTTTATAACGGAAGTACGAATGGCTATAACAACTTCTATATCGGTGCTTCGATGTACCATATCAACCGTCCCAAGGAAAGTTTCCAGGGGGGTAACTATATTCTGAATACCCGAACCACAATCCAGGCAGGTGGCAAGATTCCCATGGGTTCATACAACTATCTGCACATCGCTGCCAATCACAGTATGCAGGCCAAAGCTTATAATACCGTTGTTGGTGGCGCTTTCTCCTATAATGTAAATAACAATGAAGACGATCCCGTCAATGTGTATATCGGCGCCTGGTATCGTCTGAAAGACGCTGCTATTCCCTATTTTGGTCTTGAATTTAAAGGACTCCAGCTGGGATTCTCTTATGATGCGAATACTTCCGCATTAAAACCGGCTTCCAATACCCGCGGCGGTATGGAGATTTCCATGATCTATATTAAGAAACATTCCGATCCGAATGCGAAGAAACTGAATTGCCCCAGGTTCTAAGAAAACAGTTGTTCGGTGTTAGCTGTTAGGTGTTAGGAACAGCCCGGAAACAGGTGTCTGCTGTCGGGTGTCAGGAAACAGCCCCTCCTTAGTAAATTGATTCTTAAATAACAAACGGTATCGCTTTTACGGCATGTTGCTCGTAGCTCGTAACTCGTACCTTCTCTCAGCCTTTCATCAGCATTGGCAACAAATACCAGCTGAACAACGTAATCAGCACCAGCGCTACTATATTCATCACCAGCCCGGCCTTGATCATTTGTTTCAAACGGATATGCCCACTCGCAAATACAATGGCATTGGGGGGCGTACCCATGGGCAGCATACTGGCACAACTGGCGGCCAGGGTCATGGGAATACCCAGCAGGAGGGGATTCATGCCTATAGAATCAGCTAATGAACAAACTACCGGCGAGAAAACGATTACCTGCGCCACATTACTCATGACTTCACTGATAAAAATGGAAAGAAAAGTAACCATAAATAGCAGGAAAATACCTCCCCCTGCATACTGAGCCAGCCAGGCACCCAACTGGGTGATCAGCCCGGCCTTTTCCATGGCATCGGCCAGGGCGATACCTCCTCCAAATAAAATCAATATACCCCAGGCCAGCTCTTTTGTATCGCTCCACTCCAATAACCCTTCAGCTTTGTTTTTGCCTCCGGTCTGTTCAGTTTTTCCAGCCGGGAAAATAAATAAGGCAAGCCCACCCATTATGGCAATCATATTATCGTCCAGTTTAAACATAGACTGGCTCAGGTTGATCAGATCTTTAAAAATCCACAAGAGTGCCGTCACACTAAATACCAGCAACACTCTTTTCTCCGGGCCGCTGAGTTTACCCAGCAGGGCAATTTCTCCATGTATATGTTTACGGGCTGCTTCACTGGAACGGATACGGTTGGGGAAAAGGACTTTTGTAGTTAGTAAATACAATGCAAACATCAGAATCAGCGCTAACGGCGTACAGAGGATCATCCAATCCACAAAATCTATATTGACATTATACTTGCGTTCAAAGTAACCTACAAACTGCACGTTCGGCGGCGTGCCGATAATGGTAGCGATGCCTCCGAAATTGGAAGACCAGGCAATGGCCAGCATCATACTCAGGTTGAAATGCGCGTAATTACCTCCTTCCTGTTTATCACCCATTACTTTTATGACAGAGAGTGCAATCGGGAACATCATCATAGTGGTGGCCGTATTGCTCAGCCACATACTGAGAAAACCGGTAGCCAGAATGAAACCAAGAATGATCCGGTTGCCACTGGTGCCTGTTGCTTTTACAATATTCAGGGCAATCCGGCGGTGGAGGTTCCATTTCTCAATGGCCAGTCCCAGCATAAAACCGCCCATAAACAAAAAGATCACTTCATTTCCATAAGAAGCTGCGGTGGATTTCATCGTATTGATCTTTAAGAGAGGAAACAAGACCAATGGCAACAAGGCCACCACCGGCATCGGCAATGCCTCCGACACCCACCAGGTGATCATCAGACCGGCCACCGCCAGCACGCGGGCAGCAGGCTCTGCTACATGAAATGGATTCACGAAATATAAAAACAGGGCCACCAGTACACCGGCCAGTAAGGAAACTAATTTGACTTGAATCTTCGACAATCCTGAAATTTTGGGGTAAGATAAGTTATTTGAAAAAAAGTGAGCGATAGTATCCCTTAACCAGTACTTTTTCTGATAAGTCACGGACATTATCCATCAGGCAGGCCCTCCGGCAGAATTCTTTACTTAGTGTTTACCGCTGACTAATGATTAAAAATAAGGGGGAAATCCTTTCCGTATCGCCCTGCAAAAGTCTATATTTAACCCTCAAAATAAGGCTTTGCTCAAAGAAATTGTCATTGCATTCCAATCCTGGGAAGAAGCCCGCCGCTTTATTCAACAGCATAAACTGTTCCGCTGGATCATCATTCCCGGAATTGTATACGCCCTGTTGTTTATAACGGGAATGCTCTTCTTCTGGCAATCATCCGATCAGGTAATTTCCTGGATCAGCGATCAGCTGGGGGTGGAAGTCTGGTTACAGAAGGAGCGTAGTGAATGGCTGAGTTTCTTTTTTGTAATGACCGGAATGATGTTACGGCTGGTACTGGTTCTCTTTTATTTTTCGTTATTTAAATATGCGATCCTGATCATCGGTTCCCCGCTTTTTACTTACCTGAGTGAAAGAACAGAAGCGATCATCGATGAAAAGGAACATGTCTTCAACTGGTCCTCCATCCGGAAAGATGCCAAACGTGGTATACGGCTGGCTATCCGAAACGCGGGCTGGCAAATGGTGTACCTGGTTGCCCTGATCCTGCTATCCCTCGTACCCGTAGTGGGCTGGATTACCCCGGTCATCGCCCTGTTTCTGGAATGCTATTATTTCGGCGTATCCATGCTTGATTACTCCTTTGCCCGGAATAATTTCAGTTTGTCCCAGAGTATGGCTTTTACCGGTCGTCACAAAGGACTGGCTATAGGAAACGGACTCCTTTTTTATGCGATGCACGCCCTGATCATTCTTGCTCCGGCCTATGCTATTATTGCGGCTACCCTGAGTGTTAATAAAGTTAAAAACAGCTGAACTGATGTCCACCATTTATCTGATCCCCGCCATTTTACAGGAAGAGGGCATTGGTGCTATACCACCATCGATCACCGATGCCATCAAAACATGCCAGGTTTTTTTTGTGGAGAATGAACGCAGCACCCGCCGTTATTTCAAACAATTATGGAAACAGTTTCTGCCCGGACAAGAGATTATTATTGATAACTATGAATGGGTGAATATGGCGGAACCCGG
>CAUJFR010000085.1 GCA_963169885.1 Bacteroidota bacterium | reverse complement strand
CCCTTGCTGGAATGGACAGAAAGAAAAGGCTCCAAACTCCGCTGGTACAGCATTTTCAGGGTGATCCGTGAAGTTTTTATTCTTAAGAAATACTATACCGGCCGATGAATACTCCCCGGCTAAATAAAAAATACCAGGACTACCTGTTTATTATCATACTGGCCCTGCTGGCTTACTGGCCGGTTTCATTTATGCTCTTCAGCGTAAAAAATGACGCGATCAATTATTTCCTGGCTATGCGGTATAATACCAGTGAAGCCATTCAGTCCGGTCATTTCCCGCTCTGGTCTCCCTATATTAATCTTGGCTATCCACTACATGGTGATATGCAATCCGGCACCTGGAATCCCGTGGTATTGGTGTTGAGCCTTATTCGAAAATATGATATTTACTGGCTGCAATTGGAAACCATCCTCACGGTGATTATTGCTGGTTTCAGCTTTTATAAACTACTGAATCATTTCAATCTTAAACGGGTGATCCTGCTGGCAGGAAGTGCAGCCTATATGCTGAATGGCTATATTACCGATTCCGGGCAGTTCCTTAACTGGCTCTATGCAGCCGCGTACCTGCCCCTGATCATGTTATACACCATCCGGAGTTTTGAAAAGTTCAGCGCACGGGATGCGTTTCTCCTGGGACTTAGCTTTTCCCTGATGTTATTATCTGCCTATCCTGCCGATTTTATTTTACTGGGATATGTACTACTGGCCTATTTTATTTTTTCCGTTATCCGGTATAGCAAGGAAACAGGCTGGATCAGAAGCCTGATTCGTTGCCTGAAACCAGTCCTGATTGCCGGATTGAGTTTTTGCCTGATCTGCCTACCTGCCATACTTTCCTATCTGCCTTTTCTTGCATCAATCCGGCGCGGAAATGGAGTGGCCCTTGATGTGGCCCTCTCCAATTCACAATCACCTGTAAATTTTTTATCGATCCTGACCCCCTGGCCAACACTACGGCTTGACTGGGAGCAATACACTGATCCCCTGATCCGTAATTGCTATATCGGGTTGATTCCCCTGGTATTTCTTATTGCTTTTATCCGGCTGCGCGGTAAAAAAACTTTTCTACAGTATTTTCTGTCAGGCACCCTTATTTTCTTTTTGCTGTTCAGCCTGGGAAAAGCCGGAGGTCTCCGTGTACTCACTTATTATACCCTGCCACTGATGGACAGCTTCCGTCATCCGGCAAATGCAAAACTGTTTTTTTTATTCGCTGCCCAGTTACTGGCCTTCCTGGCGATTGACAAATATCTGAAAGACCCGTTGCCTTACCAACCGGCAGTTTTCAGAACGACAAATGTATTGCTTATAATAACCGGTCTCTTAATGATAACCGGATTAGTGAAAAGCCGGTTATTCCTGCTGACAACAGCAATTGTAAAAGGCAGCGACCGGACAGCGCTGAAAAATTTTTATGACTCGATCCGTTTTTCTGATTTTCTTTTTCTGAACGCGGCGATCGCCTTTACAACGCTCCTTGTTTTAAGGTGGTTGTTAAAAAAACACAAGCTGCAACGATTTATGCTGCCCCTTCTCTGTGCTGAAATGATTCTCATCGCACAGTTTATGATGCCGCTGACCTATTTCAGGACCTATTCGCCGCAATCAGTACAACAAATACTCAATACGCAACCGGCAGGCTACCCGATACCCGATAGCCAGGCTTCTCTGCAAGAACTTTCGGCAGACGGCATGCGCTATTTTAATGAAATCGGTTGCCTCAATCCGTTTAATAAAAAACCAGGCCGATCCGATTATATTATCACCCCGGCGAATTTATCCTGGCAACTTGATTTCTGGGAAGACACTGCATTCCGGGAAAAAATTCTTCAATATCCGTATTTTTATATAGCTGATACGGTTTACGCTATACAGGATAAAAACAGATTTTTATCGGATTCAACAATGGGGAAATTTGCACTGGCCGATCTTAGCTCAACAGTCCCGCAAACGCCCCGTACACAACAAACAGCTAAAGCCTCCATCACTTCGTTCGGGCCAGCTAAAATTCAGTTTGCTGTCAGGTCTGCCAGTCCATCCTTCCTTGTGTTACTGCAGAATCATTACCCGAACTGGGAAGTCTGGATCAATGGGCAGAAAGCTGAAATACTGACAGCCAACCATGCATTTATGGGTGTGCTGATTCCGGCTGGCGACCAGGTGGTGGAATTCCGCTATAAAGCAACCTTCATTTTATACATGGCTATCGGTTCACTCCTCTTTACTATTGCCGGTTTAGTGTATTTTAGCCGAAGGAAAAAAAATACCAGTGAACAGAAAGCTGACTAATACAATCCGCTTCATCATGGATGAAGGAATTCCGGCATTTATCCGGGACAGCCGCTGGTTTATGTACCCCTTATTCTGGTACTGGTTCAAGGGAAAGAATCTCTCCACCTATATGGATTTTAAAAAAATCGCGTGGGGATTAACGGAGGAAGAATTCAACAGAATTTACCA
Organism: Bacteroidota bacterium; assembly: GCA_963169885.1. Taxonomy (GTDB): domain Bacteria; phylum Bacteroidota; class Bacteroidia; order Chitinophagales; family Chitinophagaceae; genus JJ008. Next base: position 8,762 of record CAUJFR010000085.1, on the reverse strand, counting down.
GGATCTGGACTGCCGGGCTACTGACCGTCCTACCGACCTGAATGATAAAAGTATACAACGGATGCTAGACAACCTCCATCCCGAAGCGAAAACATTGCTTGATGTGGGATGTGGAAGAGGGCACTGGCTCAACCTGGTTGGCAAAGCCCGGAAAGAACTCCAGCTAACCGGCTGTGATGTTTTTGAAGAAGAAACGGTTAAAAAAGACTTTACATTCAGGAAAGGTTCCATTTACCGGCTGCCATTTGAAGACCGGGCTTTTGACATTGTTACCTGTCATCACACGATAGAACATTTACCCGATTTAGAGAAAGCTATTTCGGAATTAAAAAGAGTAACCCGGAAGCAGTTGATTATTGTCACACCAAGGCAACGCTACTATTATTATACACTGGACCTTCACCTGCATTTCTTCCCGGAGAAAGAGTACCTGCAACAGGTAACCGGAACGACCAGTGCGGATTGTGTGGAATGTGACGGGGACTGGTGCCTGATCGCCAATACCTGACTCACTTAATGGTTTTATCTTTCAAGGCAGCCGCCACTGCTGTATCCATCAGACGTTCCGCATAAGGCCTTGAAATTTCATTCAGCTATTCCACTCCGGCCTGTATCTCATCTTTGGTACCCTGTTCCCGGAGACGGGTCAGTTCATCGATGGCATGCAATGTATCAGCAAGCTCAGTGGCTGTCAGGAATCCGGTATTACGTTGAATAAACTGGCGGGTGGTATCAATGATCTGTAATGCTTCTGTCTGTGCCTCTACCAATGCACGTGTCTGGATATCCTCACGGGCATGGGTGATCGATTCCATCAGCATTTTCTCCACTTCAGCGTCAGTTAGTCCATACTGTGGTTTCACTTCTATATATTGTTCCACCCCGCTTCTCAGTTCCTTTGCCTTTACGGTAAGTATCCCATCCGCGTTCACCAGAAACGACACTTCGACCTTTGGCAAACCAGCCGGCATACCAGGTATGCCGGTCAGATTAAATTCAGCCAGTTTCCGGTTATCCTTCACCAGGTCGCGTTCGCCCTGGAAAACACTGATGCGCATACTGCCCTGACCGTCTTTTTGTGTGGTATATTGTCTGCCCGCTTTGGAAGGGATTTTGGAATTGCGTGGAATCAGTACATCCATCAGACCTCCCATTGTTTCAATCCCCAGGGAGAGTGGTGTAATATCCAGCAACAGGAGGTCCTTATTGTTTCCGGCGAGCACATCTGCCTGTACGGCAGCACCCAATGCCACCACTTCATCGGGGTTAAGCGTGTCATGCACTTTCTTTCCAAAAAAAGTACTGACTGAATTCTTTACCATTGGTACCCGCGTTGAACCACCCACCATCACCACTTCATCAATATCCCTGGTATCCAGGCCTGCATCTTTCAGCGCATTGATACAGCAGGTGATCGTCCGGTCAACCAGCGGTTTGATTAAATGCTCCAACTGTTGCCGGGTCAGACTAAACGCCTGTTCTGCCACAACCCCTGAATAACTTTCACTGCTGCTCAGTGCAATCTTGGCAGCTTCTGCCAGCAGGCGGAGTTCCTGGGAAAGATTCTTATGAACCCGTAGTTCATCTTCAGTGATCCCCGCTTCCGCTGCCCAATGTTGTACAATAGTACGATCAATATCATCTCCGCCGAGATAGGTATCCCCGTTGGTCGATAGTACTTCAAAGATTCCACCCGAGATCCGGAGAACAGAAATATCAAAAGTACCACCCCCCAGGTCATATACAGCAATGGTCTTTACTTCCTCACGACTTAATCCAAGACCATATGCCAGGCTGGCGGCGGTTGGTTCGTTCACTATCCGGAGTACATCCAGACCAGCGAGTTTGCCGGCATCACGGGTTGCCTGGCGTTGGGCATCATTGAAATAAGCAGGTACCGTGATCACGGCTTTGGTAACCGGTGTTTTCAGAATATGTTCGGCTCTTGTTTTTAATTCTTTTAGGATCAGTGAGGATAATTCGACCGGCGAATAAAAAACCTCCCCCACCTGTATTTTAACCAGGCTCTCCGTGTTATCATCAATTACTTTATAACTGAAATATCCGCTATGTTCCCGGATATCCGCATAGGACTTACCCATAAGACGCTTTACAGAGAATATCGTGTGCTGAGGTTCAGTGACCAGGAATTTTTTAGCCTCATCCCCTACTGTTACCTGGCCTTGTCCGCCGAAGTGAACGATCGACGGCACCAGGGATACGCCATCATGCTCTTTTAAAACAACTGGTTGGCGTGTATCGGGGTGTATGATGGCGACCAGGCTGTTCGTCGTGCCGAGATCAATACCAACAATCATTTCGTTTTGCTGCAGACTTCCGGTTGCAATATTAATTCCAATCTTGGCCATATACTGAATTATACCGTTACAAAACGGTGTGAATTAAAAAAATCTTCTTTATAAAATGACTGCTGTGTATCCGGGTCCGACAACACTTCTTCCACAGACATCGTTTTAATATCTTCCTGCTCCTGAACAAAAAACAAATTATACCCCTGTTTGTTGGCGGCTACCAGTTTGTACCCTTTTTCCTGTCCCAGTCTGCGAAAAGCATCCACCGAAGCCCCGTTATACCGGGCATCGCCCGAATGATGATTGAAATCGCCGTAAGGCACTGCATAATTGCCCGGACCAAACTCAACCTTTGCTTCAATGACTACAATACGGGGTTGTATAACGTCCAGTGCTTTCCATATCCAGTAATCATTCCCGTCAATATCTATGGATAACAAACCGGTTTTCCCGCTGATACCGGCCGTTTTCAGCAAGTCATTAATATTAAAAGGAGTCACTTTCTCCTTAATAAATGAAAAATAAGAAATTCCCTTAACTGCTTTTTGGTAAAAAGACTTTCCGATTTCCAGTTGCTGTTCATTTGAGTCGATAAAACAACCCGTCCAACCGGCATGAACCGCCAGGCTGGCACAATTACTTTTTATACAATCCCCTGCACCAATATCGGCAAATACCGGCGGAACATCTTTCAATCGGGACAACAGCCAGGCGATGATCCCGTCCTCTCCATGATAGGTAAACAGATCCCGCGATGCAGCCTGGACCGGTAAATCCGGGTCAATGGAAAATGTATGGATCCAGCTTCGGAAGAGATCACCTGCTTCCCGCGTGTATTTATTCCGATATATCCGGGAAGCAAAGTTCCGCTTTATCCAGGTTTTGAGTAACTGCATATCAGGGGCAAAACTCGCTTATCCCGGGCGTAAAAAAAAGTCCCGCCGGGGCGGGATTTTTCGTTTTTTGGAATATTTTTTATCGCATCAGGTACATTTTACCATAGCCTTTATTAAAATACTTATTCGTATCATCTCCCTGGGCTTTGTATTTATCCAGGGATTTACCATTCAGGTTGGTGATCACCCGGTAGAGATAGATGCCATTAGCCAGTTTCTGTCCGTACTGGTCGGTTCCATCCCATTTAAACTCGGTGATATTGCGTCCGATACGAAGCGGCCCAAGCTCATCTTTTGTGATCTCTCGTACGATCTTACCGGTCACGGTCATGATCTCAATCTTAATATTCTGAGGCACTTCATTACCCGTAATCGTAAAGACAAAAGCGGTGGAACTGGTGAACGGATTCGGGTAGTTCAGCATGTTCGAGATCATCGGTTTATTGATTACCTCAAATAATACGCGGTATTCAATCGCACCGGCCTTATTTGCACTTTTATCTTCCCCGGAAACGATCAGCTCATATTCTCCATCCATTTCAAAATAGGGTCTGAAATTCAGCGTGGCCGTATTGTCATTCACCGGTACCTGTCCGGCCGGATTAAACCGGAGGGTATCGTTATTGAAATAGAAACGGCGCAGGCTGCCATTGGGATAGCGTACCTGTAAAGTCATCAGGCTCGTATCATCTAAGGCCGTCCACTTGGCTTCATCCTTCAGTTTAATAATGATATCCGGTTTGGAGGATACGATATCCCGGTTCAGTATATGCATCCCGTCAAATGTCACATCGAGCAGCGGGTTAAGGCTGTCCGGTTTGACATACAGATTACGGAAGGCAAAATTATTAAAATGATATTGTTCCCACTGGTCATTGTCCGGATTGGCTTCCACATAAACTGTATTGGGGCCAGGTATGTTGCCGGTAGCCACTACGGCACCAATCTGCAGTGTATCATTAACCGCTAATGGTCTCGTTCTTGGCTGCGGAATGATATGAGGAACATTATTCCGGTCGGTAATCACCATTTTAACCTTAATACTGTCAAAAGCCACTTCGCTTACATTTTTAAATCCGACTTTGAACGGATAAGGTTCACCCACTTCAACTGTATCTTTCACAGATAAAAACAGGTTAGGTGCAATGGCACCTTCTGGTACAGGCTGGTAGGTTATCCGCCAGTAACGCAGGTTATATGGCGTGAAATTGATATTATCCGTAGTGCGCATCTGCAGTTTGATAAACGGATATTCAACCGCATCCACATCAGACAGATCAAAATCCTGCTGCATCGGCGTCAAACCGGTATAAAGATCAACTTCATCTCCTTCTGCTGTTATACCTATGACACTCAGTGTGGTGGTATCCCCCGTAGGGTCGGCAGATCCTCTCCACTTTAATTGATTCCAGCCTTTTGCCGGCCCGAATACCGGGGAAGTAATAAAACCAACCGTATCGATTGTCGGGCAATCAACAGAAAGTGTCGGATTATCTATTACGCCGGCACCAAATACCCATTTAGGAGCAAATGAAGGATCGTTCTTTTTATAGACCAACCCAAAAGGACGAGCGCGATAGAAGGAATCGATACCCGATAACCCGGCGTTCTTCAGCGAATGATACAGGGAATTACCTGTGCCATAGAGTGCCTCATCAGCCTTCCAGTCATTGGCATAGGCTATTGGGAAAGTTGGTGGTGCATAAGAATTGGGGTCAAGAGTGAAATTCCGGATAACCACATAGTGCCCATCAGGAATACTATCTTTCATGAAATCCATCATTCTTTTCCTTAAATCGGGCGTATGGTAACGGTATTCAAAATTATACGGTATCAACACCCCGGAGAAGTTCCTGGGGGAATGACTCCCGAATCTTCCATCTCCAAGATCATTGGGGAAATTGGTAGCAGGACGTACAACCGTATTCACCCAGGGGCGGAAGCTGACAGGATCAAACACATTGAACACCAGCGACTGGAACCAACAGGTGAGCCGGATAGCTGCTACTCCATTAATAGAAACAGAAAATGCTGCAGCTTGTGAGGAACCGCTCGTTACATAAGTCCCCATCCGCAAAAAGAGATTTTGAAATACTTTACCGAACTTATATCCGCGGGTGGCTGAATCAAGCAGGAGACGGGAATACGTTGATTTGCTATGCTGATAGAAATCAGACTGGTTATAGCCCAGGTCGCTGCTGTTGGGCCCGCTGTTACTGAGGTAAATAAACGATGATTTATTCCAGGAAGGTTGACCGCTTACCGGTACAGGCGCCACCCGCCAATGATAGACTGCGCTGTCCTGCAGGGTAACTCCATGCACAAATTCCATCACACCACCGGAGGAACTCAGCGTACGGGACACTTTTACCGGCGAGTTGAAAAACTCTGTGGTATCCATCTCCATCACATACTGCTTCATTACGCCAAACGGATTAGCCGTTGATGCAACCAGTTTTAAATTGGTATTATTAACTATGGAATAGTTATAAGGATACACCGGGCGAGCTTCATCCTCATAGATATAAACATCTTTGCTGATACAGTTATTGGTTTCGTACAATTCTTCCACCGTATTGTCTGCATCCACACAAATCGAGATACGGTTAAGCCCTTTATCACGGGTACCAACAATATCAATGGAATAAGATAGAGAATCCATATAACGGATACCCGGAATGGTATCCCTGCGGATGACCTCTGTGGTCAGGTTGGGATAAGTCCGCTTTACTTCCACTACTATATTCTTGTTAATCGCCTTCCCAAGGTTAATAAACTTTGCATCAACTTTAAAATGCGTCTCCGCCACTGAAATGAAACTTGGATTAACTTTTACCATGGGTTCTTCAATTGCATAATCCGGCTTTTCTGTAGAACCATCAAAGCGGATGGCGGGATCCCCATGTAAAGTCGCCTGCTCCGTATGGAAGCGGGCATAATAATCATTCTGCGTGGTCAGGTTAAAAACTTGTGCCACTGATTCACGCATGACCTCACCCAGGGTTTTCCCGTAATGGGAAACGGATGCCGCCCCCATCGTTTTGGTATTCATTATATCAAGATAATGCACTATCCCAAAGTGTGTACTCGCAATGAAAGCAATGGAACCCCGCTGGTCAGCCAGCACAAATTTTTCAGACAGTGTTTCCTTGGTTAGAAAACGAAGGGTATTGAAATTAAAGAAATTTCCGGCATTACAGCCCATTACAATAGTAATCGGGTACTTGCCTGTATTATTATACTGATCCGGGTTATCCAGGTTGAATTCAAGGGTAGTGGCGGAAGAGTGGCCAAAATAGGTCATGACCCCAATCCCCTCTTCAAATAAACGGTACAACCGTTCACTGCTCGCCTGTTCGACAGGCGCAGATGATACTTTACTGAAGGTATTTACATTCGCCCCATAAAAAGTATCGGACACAATTGCCTTATACCGGTCCATATCCGCAGTCAGGATAGCTCCCAGGGAACCATCCGCCGCACCAATCACATGGACAACATTTTTCTGCCAGGCCTTGTCTGCTATCAACGGAGAAGACAATGCCTGGGCCTGTTCATACTGAATGATTTTTGACAGGTAAATCAATACTTCATCACCTGAAATGGTGGACAAGCGGCCAATGGACACTTTGGGTATTCCATCCCCTCTCAGGTCGCAGGCCAGCAAATTATCAGAAGCCGGAAAACCAAATGTCGGGATATAGGAAAGTTGTTCCACATTCGGGTTTGACTCAAAATTGCGGTATTGGGTATAGGTGAGTCCCTTACCAATCAGGAAAACATTCTTTACCGGGGCACTGAAGTTTGCACGTGCCCATAGTATGAAATTCCGGATGGCGGCAGGGCTCTTTTTCACACCCAGGCCAAACTGATCGTACAGATCATCAATCAGGTAAACCCTTGCCGTATGCCCGCCACCAGCTGCAGAACTACGGTAGCTCCTGTATTCCTCTACAGGATTCGCTCCTGAAACTGAAGTTTGCATTACCGGATGAGTAATAATGAGGTAATTACCCTGGTTTGCTGAAGTAAGATAATTGATAAAATTTCGAACCTGGAGATTTGTTACCTGATTTACTGTAAATCCAGCTGCCTGGCTGAACATGATCAGACTGCGCTTAACCGATGAAGGCTCCAGCAATACTTTAACCAATGCAGGATTGGTTATGTCTGCAACATATCTTTTACCATTTGTTATATCGTAAATAACCGGACTTACTCCACTATGTGAGAAATTAGATATTTCAAGATAGTTACCTGCTGTGTTGGCTTCAAGCTCAAAACTGAAACGACTTGCCCCGCCAAAATTAAACAGTCGCGGATAAACCAGTTCCATTTGCGCAACAGCCATGCGGTCATTGGCAATACTGGTTACATTTTTCACAGCAATAGCAGCGGAACCTCCGCTGATCAGTGTGGCATCCAGGGTTGTCGAAAATTTCTTGTAATCAAAGAAATCTATTGTCTGCGTATTTACCAGGGTATTGTTTACCCGTACTTCCACCTGGCGGGGATTCAACGCGTTACCCGAAGCATTGATCCGCAATAAGGGTGCAGGAGCCCCTGCTCCGTTATACGGAGATAGATTTGATAATGTATTGGTACGGGTTACATTGGTTCCGATATCAAAATCCGCCCAACCTTCACCCTGATCATACGAAGAAGAATATACATACTCTCCCACGACGGCCGCATACCCGCTATTGATCCTGTTCTTAAAATAAAGCCCTTCTGTGTGCAAAAAATAAGGCTCCGCGGTCAGGGAAGAAGGAAGTGCATTAACGGTTGGGACCAACCGGCGATTGCCACCAGCAGGATTGATGGTCAGGAAATATGAAACAGTATCTGTTTCGAGACTCCATTTGTCATTCAGTTGATAATCCGCATTCCGGTATAATTCATTATCTGATTTACCGTCATTCATTTCTCCCCAGAACTCCAGGTAATCACCTGAACCAAGTACTCCTGTCTGTACAGTAGTGTACAGGGGAACTTCCACCCCTTTTCTCCACAACTGGAAGTCCTGTGCCGGGGTACTCCCGATACCAAGCGAAGCCAGCACCGGCTGACTGATCCGGAAAAGTCCGTTTACGCCAACTTTAAACTTGTAGTAGGTCTTGGAATAATCAATCCATTCATTATTGTAGGTCTGCGACTGAGCCGCCATCCCACAGGTAATAAGCAGTAAAAGTAGAAGTCTTTTCATGGATCAAAAGTTTATCGGGTATAGACTGGTTTAGTTAGTTTCTTTTTTATTTCCCACCAGGCTGAACCGGAGAGAAAAAACATGGGTAAATAACGGATTGGTCTGGTTGGCCAGATTAGTAAAAGCATAATCAACCGAAAAATTCTGAATCTTAAATCCGGCTCCGGCACTGGGCTGATAAATCCAGACCTTCTTCTGGTTTACCGTATCTCCATCGTATAGGGCCTTCTGGAAATTATTAATGCCTCCACGAAGGAAAAAAACATTATTGATATTCAGCTCAAGGCCAAGTTTCGGGTCGGCACTCACCGGATCCGCACTGATGACGGTATTCCGCTGACCATCAAA
>CAUJFR010000084.1 GCA_963169885.1 Bacteroidota bacterium | reverse complement strand
TTTCCGTATGACTCCTTTACGATCGCGATCTTACGGCCGTTTTTTTGCTGGGTTTCCATTTTTACAATAGGGAGATCGCCCTGCAGGAATACTGAATAGCTATTGCCTCCGCTGGCGCCTTCTCCGTACATTTTTGATTTGGCCCAGTAGTTCAGGCTCGTCACACTGCCAATATAAAAACGTACAGAATCTTTAAACATATAATAACGAACCGAATCCGGATTCTCTTTCAGTTTGGGATCTCGGGTGAGGCGGTAAAGTGAACCCAGGAAGGCGGGTTTTACTTTAGAACGGACGGTATCCAGTGATACCGGAGTCAGTCCCGCTGTCTCACAGAAAGCCCGGTATGCATAATAAGCACCCAGACTGGTCCAGTGGTGATCGGTATTGAAATAGATGTACTCTTCCCGGTGCTTGCGCATTTCATCAATGGCCCAGACTTTTTTAATATTCGAATCGAGGGAATTATATACATGCTCAATGGCCGGACGATTGGGTTTCTGTAATTTCTTGTATTTCTCGGTCAGTTCAAACTCGAGTGCCACCGGAATGATCAGGTTATACACCTGGAGATTGGGAATACCGGCGCGGTTATAGGAATTGATCACATCCGCATAGGCTTTGCCCATAGCAGGACCGCCGCCAAACATTTCAAAAGCACGGTTCTTGAAAACAAAAAGGCTCTTCTTCACTTCTCCCACGGCACCATCATCCGGACGAAGTCCGGCTGTCTGGTTTTTTGTGGTATCCATTTCCTGTTTTTCATTGGCCTCTGCATTGTTTTCAGGGGCATAGATCTTGATTTCCGTGGATTCAAACCCGAGTTTGTTGCGGAATGAAGTAGATACATCCATCCATTTATCCCGGAAGGGGAAATTGTCCGCGTAATACATTTCGATGCCGCGGAAATAATGACCACTCCAGAGGGCGCTGTCGGAATAGGCCGGAAAGGCAGCGAGCTTGCGGTTCTCTGTTTCCGAAATATCCTTTTTCTTCATGGACAGGGAAATGACACCGCCAATCAGCAGTACACTGCAGAAAAGCGCGACATTGATCACCTGGATTATTTTGTTTGTTTTTTCACTCATAGGTTAAAAACGGAAGTAAATAAAAGGGTTATAACTCTTGCCCACCAGCTGGGCCACACAAATAAACAACAACAACACATTGACACCAATGGTCAGACTATCATACCAGGTAATCCGGCCGGATTTTTTGCCCACCCAGGCCATCACCTTATGATAGACCGGCATACATAAGACAATGGCCATGATCAGCCAGAACAGGTGCAGGGTCAGGGTGTTTTTAATATCCAGATAACCGTCTGCAGCCGGTGAGAAAACAAAAAGCTTTTGTATATAGGCAAACAGCATCTCTGTATCGGTGAAATAAAAGATCACCCAACCCGGAATGATAATGGCTAAGGCATAAAAGTGTGCAAGAAAGGCCGGGGCTTTATCCAGCCATTTCTGTAAAAAGGCTTTTTCCAAAGCAATGAAAACAAAAAAGTACAATCCCCAGAAGATAAAATTCCAGCTGGCCCCATGCCACATTCCGGTGAGGAACCATACGACCAGGAGGTTGAAATACACGTGCTTTTTATTTCCCCCCAATGGGATATAGACATAATCGCGGAAAATGCTTCCCAGTGAAATATGCCAGCGCCGCCAGAATTCACTGATGGATTTTGATATGTAGGGGTACTCAAAATTTTCCCGGAAGTGAAAGCCAAACATCCGTCCAAGACCAATAGCCATATCTGAATAGCCGGAGAAATCGAAATAGATCTGAATCGCAAACATGATGAGCCCGAACCAGGCTTCAGCGGTGGACAGGCTGATCAGCTCGGTCATTGTAAGCGGATCACTGTTATCCCCCATGTATTTACGGACGAGTTCAGCCGCCACATTGGCGATCACCACTTTTTTAAACAACCCGATACAGAAACGAGAGATACCGAGACTGAAATCCTTCAGGTTTTCTCTCCGGCTGTCGATCTCCGTGGCCACGTGGGCATACCGGATAATAGGACCGGCGACAAGTGATGAATACAAAGAGACATACATCAGAAAGTTGGGGAAGTTTCGTTGCGCTTTAATATCACCCCGGTAGACGTCCACCACATACGAAATGGTATGAAATGTATAGAATGATATACCGATAGGCAGGGCATAACCCGGTGCTTCGAAATGGGAGCCAAAAAGGGCGTTTACCTGGTCCACCAGGAACTGGTCATATTTGAAAGTGGCGAGGAGACAAAGATTCAGCACCACGGTGAACGTCACCCCGATCTTGGCCCATTTGGTGCCCCGGTGCTTGTCGATGAAAATGGCATTGGCCCAATCCACCATGGAGGAAAGGATCAGCAGGGAAATCCAGATCGGTTCCCCCCAACCATAAAAAGCCAGTGAAAAGACGATTAATACCCAGTTTCGCCAGGTCGCATTTTTCGTACTGTAATATAACAGCAGGTTCAACGGCAGGAAAAGAAACAGGAAAATAAGGCTTGCAAAAACCATTGTTCAGTGGGTTAGGGAATATTAGCCGTGTAAAATACATTTTTGCCTTCTGTTTTTATAACGATTAGTATGCTTTTTTGTAAAAAATACCCTTGAAAGGGTATCTGCCTGCTTTTAATTGACAGTTGCTTAACTTCACGGCCGAAATAATCAAACATGCAACTTACCGCCAAACTTATTCAATTGCTCCCTTTGCAGACCGGTAATGGTAAAAACGGTCAATGGAAAAAGCAGGATATTATAGTTGAAACTGAGGGTACCTACCCGAAGAAAGTATGTATCTCCATCTGGGGAGATAAAATCAGTGAATCACTGCTAAAACCGGGCTCCATGCTCAATATCTCCTTTGATGTGGAAAGCCGCGAATACAATGGCCGCTGGTACACCGATGTCAAAGCCTGGAAAGTTGAACCCGCCGGTGCTGCTGGTACCGTTGACCGCATTCCGGACGATAATGTTCATTTTGAAGAAGGACAGATGGAGGGGGGAGGGGATCTTCCGTTCTAGTGGTTGGCCTTGTATAGTTTGACAAGTTAACAGGTTGATAGGTTGACAAGGGGCCTCCTTAGAATTGAATGCTGTTAATAACGGGATGCCCTTCCTTTTTAACCTTTCAACTTTTCAACCAACTCACTCGTCAACTTACAACTCTTTCCTCAACCTCGCCACCGGTATATTCAACTGTTCCCGGTACTTCGCCACTGTACGGCGGGCGATATTGTAGCCTTTTTCCTGGAGGAGTTCGGTCAGACGCTCATCACTCAGCGGGCGCTTCTTGTCTTCCCCTTCAATAAAATCACTCAGGATCTTTTTCACTTCACGGGTGGAGACTTCCTCGCCGCTTTCCGTACTTAAGGATTCGCTGAAGAAGAATTTGAGGCGGTAGGTACCGAATTCTGTTTGTACAAATTTGCTGTTGGCCACGCGGCTCACAGTGGAAATATCGAGGAAGGTCTTCTCCGCAATATCTTTCAGGATCATGGGGCGCAGTTCGGTTTCATCCCCGGTAAGGAAGAATTCATACTGGTGTTGCATGATGGCATCCATCGTGCTTAGCAGGGTATGCTGCCGTTGCTTGATCGCATCAATAAACCATTTGGCTGAATCAATCTTCTGTTTGATAAAGAGGACGGCTTCCTTCTGACGTTTATCTTTTTTGGACCCCCGCTCATAGTCTTTCAGCATATCCCGGTAACCTTCACTGATCCGGAGTTCGGGTGCATTGCGGCTGTTGAGGGTCAGTTCCAGAGTGCCGGCATTATTAAGAATAAAGAAATCGGGCACCACATAGCTTTCTGCTTTATTGATCTCACCCACATTACCACCGGGTTTGGGACTCAGGCGGATGATCTGTTGCATCACTTCCCGGAGCTGGTCGTCATCAATATTCAGCCCGCGCTGGATCTTTTCATAGTGCTTCTTGGTGAATTCATCGAAGTATTTGGAAATGGCCCGGATAGCCAGGTCCATCGGTTTACCCTCTTCTTTCAGGCGCATCAGTTGGATCAGTAAACATTCCCGCAGGTCACGGGCGGCCACCCCGGGCGGATCGAAATGCTGGATCCGGCGGATAATGGCTTCCACTTCTTCTTCAGTGGCGATGATGTTCTGACGGAAAGCCAGATCGTCCACTATGGCGGAGGTTTCCCGGCGCAGGTAGCCGTCTTCATCAATACTGCCCACGATCTGTTCGGCAATCGCCTGTTGTTTGCCTTCGAGGTTCAATAATCCCAGTTGATCAATGAGTGTTTCGTAGAAACTGGCTTCATTTTTATGCGGCAGTTGCCGGCTCTCATCTTCTTCGGGGTAGTTGTCATCGCGGAGTTTGTAATCGCCTACTTCATCATCTCCGTCCTGCACATATTCACTGACATCGATATTTTCATATTCATCCTCGCTGCCGTCCATGTCATCATATTCTTCCTCTTCACTGAATTCATCTTTCAGGTCATCCGCATTTTCATCATGCCCTTCTTCATCCAGCTCCAGGGCCGGGTTTTCTTCCAACTCTTCTTTGATCCGGGTTTCCAGGTTGGCCGTAGGTACCTGCAGCAGCTTCATTAACTGAATCTGCTGAGGTGATAACTTCTGCAGTAACTTATGCTGTAAACTCTGACTCAGGGCCATGGTGTTCGTCTTCGGGTTCGGTTTCGGTGCAGGTTTTTTATCCTTAACGCTAAACCAGATCACCCCTTTTTTGGTTAACTTGTTTATTCATCCGGGTCTCCCGCAGGGGACCCGGATGAATTTGCCGGGTCTCCCGCAGGGGACCCCGGCAAAAAAATTCCGCCATTGCACAAAAACAATGCCGTAAAATTAAACGTAAAGAAAACAAATATGGTGCAACGAGTTAGCGGGTTTCTTGTTGTGTTCCTGTTAATGTTTTTTGGAAGCATGAACGGGCAGCGTCATCCTGCGCCCGGAATTACCATTATTGGATTAAAAAAGACTGATTTTCAATTCACAAAGAAACCTTTCCAGTCACAGTTCAGCCGGCCTGTTTTCATGAAATCGGAGGATTGTACGCCCGCTCCGGTTTTTACTTTGTTAAATATGCCAACCAGCCAGACATATGTCAATAATCTTGGTTTTTTCTGTCGTTATGAGCTGAAAATGGATAAAGTGCTGGCCGTGCCAATACGGTTCAGATTGGGATCAAAAGAATATGTGGATCGAATAGAGTATGGTGCCCGGTACCTGCCAACCCGGTAGAAAGTATTTTTATTGGAGACGCCTATAAATACAGAATACATTTCCCGCAGATGGCGCAGATTGAATACAGCGCAGATTTACGCAGAGTGCATATCCCGCAGATGGCGCAGATTTGTTTCTGGATAATTAGAATAAATTTTTGAAAACAATAAATACGGGCTCCTGAAAATTGTAATTAAAGAAGGTGCTGCGTTAATCTGCGCTTCTATCCGCGGAAATCTGCGGGAGATTAATTTTGTGCTTTTTTGTTTTTCAGTTGCAATAACTCCTGACCTGCCTTTCCCGGCAGGCAGGCTCCCGACTACCGACTCAAGACTTCTCTCACCACCGCCACCATCTTCTCACCCTTTTCTTTGATCTGCTCTTCCGTCCAGGTTAAACTGATCGCGGTGGAGATGCAGCGGTTCATGACCGCATGACTGGCTGCGAAATCTTTGTTGGCCTGTTCCATTACCCGGGCTTTCAGTTCCGGACTGAGGGCGTTGAGGGTGATGGCATTTTTCAGGTGATCCCATTTGCGGATATAGTGCCAGTTATTATCAAACCAGTAGAAGTTACCGGCGAGGATACCTTGTGCTTTTAATTCAGTTACCACGGCACGGGTTTGTTCTTCGCTGGGCAGGAACCAGCTGATAAAACTACAACTATCACCGGCCGGATCGGGAATGCGGCGGAAACTGATCTCCGGTACAGAAGTGAGTATGGCTTTTAATTGCGCATGATTCTTTTTCTGGATCGTAAGAAATTCATTGAGCCGTTTGATCTGTGCCAGTCCCACTGCCGCATGTAATTCGGAAATGCGGTAATTGTATCCGATAAAAGGATGCAGGTCCGCTCCACGGTCCACCCCGAGGTGATCGTGACCGTGATCGGTATAGCCATCGCTTTTTACATAAATATCTTCGCGATTGGTCATCACCACCCCACCTTCTGCACAGGTCATGGTTTTTACAAAGTCAAAAGAGAAGGTACCGGCATCCCCGATACTACCGAGCATTTTACCTTTATAACTACCACCGATACTCTGGCAGGCATCTTCAATCAGGATCAGGTTATGTTCTTTACAAATGGCC
>CAUJFR010000083.1 GCA_963169885.1 Bacteroidota bacterium | reverse complement strand
TCTTCACCATCGAAAACAACAAGCTGGAAATCGCCAAGTATGCTTACCCCAAAACGGTGGACAAGCAGAACTACTACCAGGTGAATGAAGTGCTGACGTTTAATAGCAGCAAGGAGGAGCTGGCGCGGTTTATAAGAAAATAGTGAATAGAAAATAGAGAATAGGATAGAAAGCGGGTCGCTTACTATAAAAGGGAAACCCTCCGTAATCGGAGGGTTTCCCTTTTATAATTCTCTTACTGCTTTAAGTCCTATTCTCTATTCACTATTTTCTATTCTCTCTCCTTACAGACTCTTACTTCTTTAAAACCTCAGCCATTTTCTTCCCGATATCAGCCGGGCTGCTCACCACATGGATGCCGCATTCGGTCATGATCTGCATTTTGGCAGCGGCGGTATCGTCGGCTCCTCCACCGATGGCTCCGGCGTGACCCATCCGGCGGCCGGGAGGCGCTGTCTGGCCGGCGATAAAGCCAACCACGGGTTTTTTATTTCCATTATCCTTGATCCAGCGGGCAGCTTCGGCTTCCATGCCACCACCGATCTCGCCAATCATTACGATAGCATCGGTTTCGGGATCATTCATAAATAATTCAACAGCTTCTTTGGTAGTGGTACCAATGATGGGGTCGCCTCCAATACCCACGGCAGTAGAAATGCCCAGTCCGGCCTTGGCCACCTGGTCAGCTGCTTCGTAAGTGAGGGTACCTGATTTGGAAACAATACCTACGCGACCTTTGATAAACACAAAGCCGGGCATGATACCCACTTTGCTTTCTTCGGCCGTGATTACGCCGGGGCAGTTGGGACCCACCAGGCGGGTGTTTTTACCTTGCAGGTAGTTCTTTACTTTAACCATATCCTGTACGGGAATGCCTTCTGTAATACAAACCACCAGGCCGATTCCGGCTTCAGCGGCTTCCATCACAGCATCGGCTGCAAATGCCGGGGGAACGAAAATGATGCTGACATCCGCACCGGTTGTTTTAACGGCATCGGCCACGGTATTAAATACAGGACGTTCGAGGTGTGTGCTGCCGCCTTTACCGGGCGTAACCCCACCCACCACATTGGTGCCGTATTCGATCATTTGTGTAGCATGAAAGGTACCTTCTGTACCAGTGAATCCCTGAACCAGGATTTTCGAGTTTTTATTTACGAGGATACTCATATTTTGGTCTTAAAAGTGGGGCAAAAGTAAGGCTTTTACGGGGTTTTGCTGACTACTTTATTTGCAATCTGACGAAGATCAGAGGGAGGGACCGTCTTTCCGCATCATATCATCCATATTCCGTAGGCTGGGGATTTTGCCGGTCATCTCCAGCATCCGCATATCCTTGGCATCTTGCAGGAACTCGGAGGCAAAAATGAAGCTGTTGAGCCGCTCATTTTTGCTGAAAATGATGTCTTTTTTGGAGCCTTCCCATTCTTTCCGGCCCTGGTACATGTATAAAATATAGTCGCCGATCTCCATTACACTGTTCATATCGTGGGTGTTGACCACCGTGGTCATATTAAATTCGATCGTGATCTCTTTGATCAGTTTGTCAATCACCAGGGACGTTTGAGGATCCAGTCCCGAGTTGGGCTCATCGCAAAACAGGTATTTGGGATTCAGTACAATGGCTCTTGCCAGGGCCACCCTTTTTTTCATCCCGCCGCTGAGTTCAGCGGGGAACTTCCGGTTGACATCTTTCAGATTTACCCGGTCCAGCACTTCATTTACCCGGTCCAGTTTTTTACGATGACTGTCTGTTGTGAACATGCTCAGGGGGAACATGATATTTTCTTCCACATTGAGACTGTCGAACAGGGCTGAGCCCTGGAACAACATCCCGATTTCCTTGCGGATATTGGTTTTTTCCTCTCTGCTCATTGATGTAAACTGCTGGCCACCGTAAAGGATATTTCCGCTGTCGGGGTCAAACAAACCCACAATACATTTCTGCAGCACGGTTTTACCACTCCCGCTGGAACCGATGATCAGGTTGCACTGGCCGGCTTTCATGATGGCACTGACATCCTCGATCACCACACGGCCATCAAAACTCTTTTTTATGTTGTGTACTTCGATCATGTAATTGGTTACAGGAGTAAAGCGGATAATAAATAATCGGCAAATAAGATCAGGATACAACTCACCACCACAGCCTTGGTGCTGGCTCTTCCGATTTCCAGGGCACCTCCTTTTACATAATAGCCATAAAAGGCAGGGATGCTGGAAATAATAAAAGAGAACACATAGGATTTGATCAGGGCGAATATTACATTATAGGGGACAAAAAACTCAAGCAGTCCTTTGTCATACATGCTGGTTGAAAGAATGCCGGCAGCCGTACCGGCCAGCCGTCCGCCCCAGATGCCCAATGCCATGGCGATTACCACGAGCATGGGAATCATTAATAAAGCTGCTACGATTTTGGGTAGAATAAGATAGGTCTTGGTATTTACCCCCATGATTTCGAGCGCATCGATCTGTTCGCTGACCCGCATATTACCCAGTTCACTGGCAATCCGGCTGCCGGCCACACCAGCGAGTACGATACAGACCAGGGTAGGGGCAAATTCAAGGATAACGGTGTCCCTTACGATCTGGGCAATAGTGGAAGGGGGTATCAGGGGACTGACCAGCTGATAGGCGGTCTGGATGGTGGAAACAGCTCCGATAAAGACGGAAATAATCGCCACAATACCAAGGGAGCCAAAACCGATTTCGGTGCACTGGTGAACAAATTCCTTCCAGTACATTTTATGGTTTTCCGGCTTGGAAAACATCCCCTTGATCATCAGGAGATAGCGGCCGATGTCGTTGAAAATGGTCATACCGGGTGCTAAGATACAGGATGAAAAATTAAAAGCCAGTCTGAGCAGGGCTGACTGGCTTTTTTAGCTTTATTATAGCGGTTTAGTGTATTTCTTTCGGTTCTTTCCGGACGCGTTTCCACCAGGGTGATTTTTTTACGATTTCCTGGGTGGAAATCCGGCTTTTGAGCTGTGCATCCAATACCGCAATCTGCGCCATATTAAGGATACTCCGGATGGAACTGCCCAGCTGGAGTACGTGTACCGGCTTTTTCAGGCCCAGCAGGATCGGGCCCACGGCATCCGCCACTTCCAGTTCCTTCAACAGGTTATAGGCAATATTACCCGCAGCCAGGTTGGGGAAGATCAGGGTATTTACATCCTGGTCGACCAGTTCACTGAAGGGATAATTTTCCTTCATCATTTCTTTGCTTAATGCCACACCGGCCTGCATTTCGCCATCCACGATCAGGCTGGGCATTTTTGATTTTACGATTTTCCTGGCTTCTGCTACCAATCTGGCTTCCGGTGAATCACTGCTGCCAAACGTGGAGTAGCTCAGCATGGCGATCCGCGGAACAATATTGAACTGACGTACCTCACGGGCCGCTAGGAGGGTGATCTCGGCCAGTTCTTCCGCAGTGGGATTAAAATTAACGGTGGTGTCTGCCAGGAACAATGGTCCTTTCTTGGTCAGCATCATGTACATGCCGGCGATCTTGCGCACCCCTTCTTCGGTACCGATGGTCTGAATGGCCGGACGGATCGTATCCGGATAGTTTTTTGAAAGACCGGAGATCATGGCATCGGCATCCCCGCATTCCACCATCATACAACCATAATAGTTGCGGTCTTTCATGATCTTCTTGGCCTCATAGGCATTGAAGCCACGACGGCCCCGCTTGGCAAAAAAGATTTCGGAATACTGATTTCTTTTTTCTTCCTGCGCATCACTGCGCGGGTCAAAAATAGGCAGGTCTTCAATATCAATTCCATTGGCATCAGCAATGGTGCGGATCTTGTTTTCATCACCTAACAGGATCGGGTAGCCGATTCCTTCATCAAAAATGATCTGGGCCGCTTTGAGTATTTTGACATTATCGGCTTCTGCAAATACGATCCGCTTGGGATCACGACGGGCTTTATTTCCAATGGCCCGCATCACCTGGTTATCGAGTCCGAGACGTTTGTTCAGGTCATTGACATAACCTTCCCAGTTGGTGATCGGTAATTTCGCCACGCCGCTTTCCATGGCCGCTCTGGCAACAGCCGGAGCAACGGTGGCGAGTAAGCGCGGATCGAGGGGCTTGGGAATGATATAGTGTTCGCCGAAACTGATATTCGTTTCATTGTAAGCCATATTGACGATATCCGGTACGGGTGTCTTGGCCAGATCCGCAAGCGCTCTGACGGCCGCGAGTTTCATCGCTTCATTGATCTGCCGGGCCCGCACATCCAGGGCGCCACGGAAGATGTAAGGGAAGCCCAGTACATTGTTGACCTGGTTGGGGTAATCACTGCGGCCGGTGGCCATAATGATATCTTTCCGGGCTTCGGTGGCCTCTTCCCAGCTGATCTCCGGATCCGGATTAGCCATGGCAAACACGATGGGATTTTTCGCCATACTCTTGATCATCTCTCCGTTAAGCACGCCGCCTTTGCTCAGGCCGATAAATACATCGGCATCTTTCATGCCTTCAGCGAGTGACATACTCTTTCCGGGTACCACAAATTCCTTTTTCAGTTCATCCAGGTCAGTCCGGCCTTCATGGATCAGTCCCTTGCTATCGAAGACCCTGATATTTTCCCGGCGTACGCCCAGACCGATATAGAGTTTCATACAGGCCACGGCGGCGGCACCGGCCCCGCTTACCACGATTTTTATTTTTTCCAGTTTCTTTTTCTGGATTTCACAGGCATTGAGCAGCGCAGCCGAACTGATGATCGCTGTTCCATGCTGATCATCGTGCATCACCGGAATATTCATCAATTCCTTCAGTTGTTTCTCTATATAAAAACATTCAGGCGCCTTGATATCTTCGAGGTTGATCCCGCCAAAAGTGGGTTCAAGTGATTTCACGATCTGTACAAATTTTTCAGGATCCGTTTCATTGATCTCAATATCGAAAACATCGATATCGGCAAAAATTTTGAAGAGTACGCCTTTTCCTTCCATCACTGGCTTACCGGCTTCAGGCCCGATATTACCCAGTCCCAGTACGGCAGTTCCGTTACTGATTACAGCAACCAGGTTGCCCTTGGCGGTATATTTATAAACATCATCAGGATTGGCGGCAATTTCCAGACAGGGAACGGCTACCCCGGGGGAATAAGCGAGGGACAGGTCCCGTTGGGTTTTGGCTTCTTTGGTTGGGATTACTTCAATCTTGCCCGGTCTTCCTTTTGCATGGTATTCGAGCGCTTGTTGTTTGCGAAGGTCGTTTTGCATTACAAAAATTTAATTCTTTATGCTGCGAAAGTTTCAAAACAGGCTGCAAGGTACAGAATATCGGGCCTATCCGGCCTGATGACTATCATATCCCGGAATAACAGGGAATACGGGGCTGCTGCTTACTTTTTTTGTATTACTACTGAACAGATCAGTACCGGGCACTGGCACCCATCCAGGCCATCATGCCCATACCGATCTCAATGGCTGATTCATCAATATTGAAAACGGGGGTATGTACACCGGCCGTAATACCTTTGGCTTTATTCATCGTTCCTAAGCGGAAGAAACAGGCCGGAATTTCCTGTGCATAGTAGCCAAAATCTTCCGCTCCCATACGCAATTCGGTTTCACTGACATGTTCATTACCCATATAAGTTTCAGCGAGCGCCATGGCAGCTGCTGTCAGTCGTTCATTATTCATGACGCAGGGGTAGCCGACATCAATATGCAGCTCAGCCTCTCCGCCCATGGATTGAACAAGATCATGTGTGAGTTTCCGCATTAGTTCATGGGCTTTGAACCGCCAGGTTTCGTCCATGGCCCTGAAAGTGCCCATCAGTTTTACTTCATTGGGAATGACATTGGTCGTATTGCCGCCATTGAAAGCAGTAATGGATAATACGGAAGGATTGAAGGGATTATTGTTCCGGCTGATCAGTTGTTGCAGAGCCACGATCAGGTGGGAGCTGATCAGAATCGGATCTACAATCAGTTGAGGGGAAGCTGCATGACCACCTTTCCCTTTAATGGTAAAATACAATTCATCCGCACTGGCCATTACTTTACCACCCCGGAAACTCAGTTCACCAACTTCCAGTATAGTATTTACATGGAGGGCCAGAATCGCTTCCGGTTTTGGATTTTCGAGCACCCCGTCTTTGATCATCAGGGAGGCCCCGCCCGGATTTTTTTCTTCACCGGGCTGGAAGACGAGTTTTACGGTCCCTTCCCATTCCTGACTTAACTCCTTAAGAATTTTTGCCGCCCCCAGCAGGCAGGTGGTATGTACATCATGACCACAAGCATGCATGACGCCATCATTTTTTGATTTATAAGGGATATCATTTTCTTCGTTGATCGGCAATGCATCCATATCGGCCCGTAACGCAATGATCCGGCTGTCCGGGTTTTTTCCCCTGATCAGTCCTACCACACCAGTGGTCGCTTTTACTTCAAATGGGATACCCAGATCAGTGAGTCGTTGTTGTACAAATTTCGAGGTCTCATATTCCTGGTAGCTTAGTTCCGGGTGTGCATGGAGGTGGTGACGGACTTCAATAAACTCAGACGCGTATTTTTTGGCGAGGGCTTTTATTTTTGAATGCATGGGGCAAAAATAAACAAACCATTCCTTAAGGGGAATGGTTTGTTTATTTCTTTATGGCGATCACTCAGAGTGAGATTTCCTCTTCACCCGGTTTTGGCGGTTTCACTTCGATAATGTCATTCATGATAAAGACCCCTTTCGGAAAGTATACGTTCAGCTTTTTCTGATAGGCTTCCGCTTCCTTGCGGTCCTTGAAATTACCGGCTTTTACTTTGTAATAGGGTGACTGGTGCCAGAGATAAGCTTTCAGTTCAGGGAAATAGGTATATACTTTGGTCTTGGCACTCAGGGCTTCATCCCGGCTGCTGGTGCTGATAAGCAACAGGCGGAATCCTTTGTCCGTACGTCTGCCCGCCCGGCTGGTTTCTTCATTGATCTGAGCCTGCTTTTTGATCAGCAGATCTACCCGCGGATCTTTATGGATGATCACGTAATTGGTATCTGTGTCTTTACCGGTTGTGTCTTTCAGCACAGCTTTTGGTGCATTCTGGGCCAGGGTCTGCAGACCGAAAAAGGCGAGTGCAATGGTTATTATGAATTTCATCATGATGAGGTTGCAAATATCTTACCAATCGGGGTTAAAAAATACAAGGAGCCTGTTAAGTCGTGGATAAAGTTTATAACTGCCTCATTTTCTTTAATCCCTGTCTGTTAATACCCCCCTCCGGCCCCCGCAATATTTTCCACCGGGTGCCAGGTGGTTTTGATTTCCTGGGTATCCATGATAAAATAGGGGGACTGGCCTTCGTCCGAATACCAGTTTATTTTATCATAAAAGTGAATTCTTTTCAGGTTGACCGCTGATTTTTCCCGGATCATTTTCTGCACCACAGCATCTGATTCGCAGTAAAGGGTTGCATTTACATCCATATGATCGGTGAACCAGGAGGCCAGCTCTGACGGTTTGCCCGTGAGTATATTGACTACGCCACCGGGCAGGTCGGAACTGTTGAGTACTTCGGCGAATGTAACGGCGCAGAGGGGCTTGGTTTCCGAAGCCAGCACCACACAGGTATTTCCACCGGCGATCACCGGTGCGATCACAGATACCAATCCGAGTAATGAATCTCCTTGTGGGGCAATGATGGACACCACGCCCGTGGGTTCGGGTACCGAGAAATTGAAATACGGGGTGGACACCGGGTTCACAGCACTGAACAGTTGCTGAAATTTATCACACCAGCCGGCATAGTAGATCAGCCGGTCAGTGGCCAGGTTTACTTCTTTTTCCGCTGCGGCTTT
>CAUJFR010000082.1 GCA_963169885.1 Bacteroidota bacterium | reverse complement strand
GGTTTTACAGATGGAATGATGCCGGCAAGTTTGGCATCCACAATTACACCAATGGTACCAATAATTGTAAGACCGATCTGATTGGCGAATTTTCTTCCTTTAAGATCGTCGATGATGAGCAAACAATCATCCAATTCAATTGCCAGGGCGATGGCACTCGCCTCACCTTTATCAACAGATGCCTCAATAATGGATTGGTACTTTTTGTCTGCAGGCTGTTTAATTTCTATCCAGGAAGGAAGGGGTAGTCCAAATTCATCAGCTACTTCTGAGGTAGTAATTATTGTACCGAATTATTTGTTTAAAATAATAAGCTCACCGATTTTGTCTAATAAGATTAAACAACTGGTATCAGAGATGATAGCTTTGTGCATTGAGTAAGTCTTTTTCTAACTCTGCTTCTGAGTAATCGAAAACTGAAACATCATAGTCCGCTAAAAGCTCCATGAAAGTCCGTTTGGTATACCCGGCAAGTTCTGCCGCCTGACCCAGCGTCAACGCACCCTTCTCATATAATTTTGCGGCCAGCAGCGTCTTCGCCTCTTTCGTATCTAATGAATCAGGTACCTGGAGTGTCAATGTCTTCATGTAATAAATTTACTAAGAATTTCCAAGCTTTCAAAGTTCCGGGCATTTTAACAATATTAGCACAGTTGATTTACGCTGTGTCCGGAGGTTACCCCTACAGGGTGAAGGGGCTATCGGGGGCGGTAATGGGGCTACTAAAGGTTAAGAGGTTAAAAAGCCTGCCTGCCGGCAAAGGCAGGTTGATAAGTTTACAGGGAGGGTTTCTTAGGAGGCAACCTTGTTAACTTGTAACCTATCAACCTACCTGCGCTGTCAGGCAGGTTTTTCAACTGCATTTTACAAATGTGAACAGGGCTATAGCCAGAAAAAAAAGATAAACAGGTTGTAAAAGAGATAACCAAGAAAACGAGATGTCCGTCCGCGTTCAAAGCATCCTTGCTTTGAAATGCTATGTTGTCGCCTTTGGCGACCGTTGAAAATGTACGGGCCATGCTATGCGTGGCCTCAGGGCCGCGCATTCAATATTGGAAGATGCGGAATGGGGGATGAATTTGAACCCGGATTGTACCCGGGGGGATAATATTTCACCCCTATTAATATTTCACCCCTAACGGGACTCTGTGGGCATTTTGATGCATTACGGGCTATTGATATTTCGCCCCGCTGGGGCTGGTGAAATTAATGTTATTTACCGTGAAATAAACAGGCCACCCCGATGGGGCTTGATGAACCACCTGCACCACCTTGGGCTACTAACAGGCCGCCCCGATGGGGCTGTTCCATCATTAAACGCCTGTCAGGTTAACTGCAGCTTTTTATTTTCCATTTTCACATTGAAATATATTTCGGCCTTCAGGGCCTTAAATACTTTTAGAATGGTACCGATCGTAGCGCTGTTGGCACTGCTTTCCAGTTTGGAGATCTGCGCACGCTGGACACCGATCAGTTCGCCCAGTTGTTCCTGTGTCAGCTTACGTTCCTGCCTGACCTTTCTGATCATATAACCCAATACCTCCATGCTCAGTTCGTACTCAAACTTGTCCCGCTTGGGTGTACCGGGCTTGCCGACAAATTCATCTTTCATATCGGAAAGCGTATACAATTTTACTTTCTTGGCCATACTGATTATTTTTTCAGATTAAAATACTGTTTCCTTAATGCTTTCGTTTTCTCTATTTCTTTTACCGGCATTTTGTCTGTCTTCTTTATAATGCCGTGTGTAGCTATCACCAGTGTATCATCCGGTTGCGTTTTATCCCAAAAAGCCAGTAACCGGTATTGCAGGTTCTGGTATTTAGTCCTGAATTCCCATATATCTTCTGTTAGCTTTTTAAACAGACGTGGGTCGTTTGTTTGTTCTGCCAAATCAATATTCCAGAGTATTTTTTCTGCTGCTTTTCTGTCAATCGATTTCATAAATAAGCGCACCTCCTCAAAAAACACCGTCCTGAAATATCGTTGACCTCCTCCAGCCATTGGATAAAGATAGCAATTGTTTCCATATATAGAAACATTCGTTTTTGTTTTAAAACGTACAATTGGGACTGCGGCGACCTGGTAAAATGACAGGACTATGCTATGCGTGGCATCCGGCATAATATGTCGCCCCGCAGGGGCTCTGTGGGCATCTTGTTACATTTCGGGCTAATGATATTTCGCCCCGCTGGGGCTGGGTGGAGATAATGTTGTGACGCGGGGGAATGATAGATATCTGCTCGTATCAATGCTGATTGTCGGATTCAATTCTGAGAATCGTCAGTTTTTTAATATGACTATCATCAAATGTTTTCAGCACCACATGATACCAGTTGCGGTCGGGGGTATCTACAGTGAAGATATCCCCCTTCTTATGCTGCCGGACGGCGGTTTCAAATTGGTTGACCATCGTGTGCTCCTGGAACCAGCCTGTATCGCCGGACATATTGCCATCCATTCCGTATTCCTCCGCCAGTACATAAAAGGCCTCCCCTTTCCGGTACCGGTCGATGATGAGTTTCCGTAAACTGTCTGCCTGCTTTTTGGAATACAGTTCTCCGTTTATATAGATATAGTTCACCCTGAATGATAAGGTGGAGTCCATTTCAATGATCTTGAACCGGGAAGTACCGATAGTAAAACGGTAGCCGGGTTGCTGATGATATAAGGGCTGTACCAGGGCGCTGGTATCTGCACCCGATTCCAGTATAAATAGTTTAGCCCTCGGATTACTTTTTATATACTCGTTTGCCTGTGAGCGGGTAGAAATCCCGGCGAGAAGACTGTCCGGGTTTTGTCCGAAGCCAAGAAAGCTGCTGCAGCAAAGAAGGAGGGATAAGAATTGTTTTTTCATGTGCGATAAGATTATAAAGATTGCTGAGCCGGTCAGCAGACAAAACATCCGGCCATATTATTCCCTGGTCTTTTGCTGCCGTTTCCGGGCTCTCCGGGTCTTCAGCAGCAGCCTCTTTTTCATGGCTTCCTTCATTGCCGGAATTTACTGCTGCTGATGGATGCTTCAATCTGCTTCTGTGTTTCCTCATCCATATACAGATAACTGATTCCGAAATCGTAGCCTTTGTATAATTTGAATATCATCACAACAGTCAGGGGCAACTCATCTATCTTTATCGAAATGTTGAACTTGTCAAACTCCAGTCCGTCAATATTAATCTTCCTGGAAGAAGTATCCAATTTCGCACCGGGCATCTGATCCCTGAATGTGTTGAACGTTATTTCCTTTACTTCCTTATTCGCTATCGCGTAATCCCCGTCTTTTTCGGGATCAAACGGGGTAAGGGTTGCCGTGAAATACTGAAGTGTGTTTTTAGTGGCACTGAACAGGGTTATCACTTCTGATATATCCGCAGTGACATTACTCGATTCC
>CAUJFR010000081.1 GCA_963169885.1 Bacteroidota bacterium | reverse complement strand
GCTTTTGTACTGCTTTGTATATTACTGTTGCTCATCTTTGCTGTTCCCTTCTTCATCCGAACGGATCTCCTGCAATCTGTTTTATTACGCTCCGGCCTGGCGGTTTTATTTATAGGGCAGTTTCTCAGTGGCTTGTTTTACCCGGATGCCCTGCAATACCAATCGGGGAATCATATGGCTTATTATCTGAACCGCAACCTGCCTGGATTACCGGCAGCCAGCGGGGAATTATATATTCCGGTCGGACAGTTTTACCTCGATCGTTATATCCGCATTACCCCGATTGATACGATTTGTAAAAAAGAGTTTGTACGTCCTTCAGTTGTTTTTATATCGGCAACGGAACTTGATCAGCTGAAGCAGACCGGCAGTGCTTATGAGATCGTGAAGGAATTCCCGGAGTACCATATCACCATGCCTAATCTGAAATTCATCAATCATGCCACCCGGGCAAAAACCCTGAAAAAGCAGTACCTGGTCAAACTGCTCTAATGTAATTTTCATGAAGCGAATCCTCCAGCAACATCACCGCGTACTGTTTTACGGCAGCTGGATCCTGCTGGCGATCCTGCAGGCCGGTCTGACCGAGCTGCGGGATGATGAAGCGTATTACCGGATTTATGCACTTTTCCCGGCCCGGGGTTATTTTGATCATCCGCCATTTGTGGCCCTGTTTGTGAAAGCAGGTATGATGCTGTTTCCCGGCGTATTGGGTATCCGCTTTTTCTTTTTGTTGTTTAATGTACTCACGGTATTTTTCCTGGAGAAACTGCTCCCTTCAAAGAACCCTTCTTTGTTTTATGCGATCCTTCTTTCCATGGCTTTGATCCAGCTCGGTGGTTATATGGCGGCCCCGGATACACTGTTGATCTTTTTTACCACCCTGTTTTTTTATCTCTATAAACAGTTTACCCGAAAAGCCAACTGGGTGAATACGCTGAACCTGGGGTTTGCAGCCGCTGCCCTGCTATACAGCAAATATCACGGCGTATTGGTGCTGGTATTTACTTTACTCTCGGATCGTTATTTATTCAAAAACTATAAAGTATATATCGCCGGTATGCTGGCCCTGCTACTGTATATGCCGCATCTGTACTGGCAGTACCAGCACGACTGGATCAGTTTCCGGTATCATTTGTTTGAGAGTAATGTTAATCCATACAAAGTATCGTATACATTTGATTATATAGCGGGTCAGTTCCTGATGGCCGGTCCGCTGGCCGGATTCATATTATTGCCGGCAGCTTTTTTGTATACGCCGGAGCGGAGACATGAATGGGCCATGTATTTTACGATGGGTGGCACTTATTTGTTTTTTCTGCTCAGTTCCTTCCGTGGCAAAGTGGAAGCCAACTGGCCCTTTCATGCATTAATACCGGTGATTGTTCTATCCTTTGCCTTCCTGGCAGAAAAGGAGAAATGGAGAAAGTGGTTGTTCCGGCTTTTGCCAGTTACACTGGTCATCGTATTACTATTCAGGGTAATGATGATTGCTGATATAGTACCCTTGAAGCCCGTACAAAAACAGTTTCATGCCTGGAAGGACTGGCCGCAAAAGATGAAAGAAATAACGGGTGGGCAGCCAGTAGTATTCAATAGCTCTTACCAGCAGGCTTCGCAATACCAGTTTCATACCGGGCAGATTGCTTATTCGCTCAATTATTATAAAGGACGGAAAAACCAGTTCAATTTTATTCCGGTGGACCAGTATATCCTGGGTAAGCCAGCCTGGTTTTTTGATTCTTATAATCTGAAGGATTTTAAGGATACCCTTCAAACGCCGGCGGGAACGATTGGATACCGCTATGACTCTTTTTTTGTATCCTTTCCACAATTGCAATTTATTACGGAAACGCCCACTATTAAACTGGATGGAGGGGGATTCACTCACGTGACATTCACGTTGCAGATGCCGGCGTTTTATCACTCCTTTATCCGGAACAGTACAATAGATTTCAGGGATACAATCCGGGTTGCTTTTTTCAATGATAATGGTTGGATTAAAGATGTAAATACGGGAATGACAGTAAAAGAAGCAGCACGCGATGGGCAGGTAAAAATTCAGATAAATCCCGGATTGCCGGCGGGGCTTTACAATTACATGATAGCTGTAAATTGCGGATCACTGCCTCCGACTCAA
Source organism: Bacteroidota bacterium (assembly GCA_963169885.1). Taxonomy (GTDB): domain Bacteria; phylum Bacteroidota; class Bacteroidia; order Chitinophagales; family Chitinophagaceae; genus JJ008. Next base: position 2,374 of record CAUJFR010000081.1, on the reverse strand, counting down.
AACAGTAAAAAATACAACCTGTTTATTTATTGATCTTCTCCGGTGCAGTCCCGATCACTTCCTGTACATCCGGATCATTCCCGATATTATTCATCTGCCGCTGGATGAATGCAGCCCGGCTCATTATATAGGCGGACGGGGGTTTTACTTTATACCGCTTCGGGTTAGGCAGGCAGGCGGCAATCATAGCGGCTTCGGGGCGACTGAGATTTCTGGCTGGTTTATTAAAGTAAGCCTGTGCGGCCGCTTCAATCCCGAATATCCCATCTCCCATTTCAATCACATTGAGGTATACGTCCAGGATCCGTTGTTTACTCCAGAATGTTTCGATCATGAATGTGAAGTACACTTCAAGTCCTTTACGGAACCAGCTTCGTCCCTGCCAGAGGAATACATTTTTAGCAACCTGCTGACTGATGGTGCTGGCTCCACGGATTCTTCCGGGCTTCCGTTCATTATACTTTTGCGCTTTTTTAATACTCTTCCAGTCAAAGCCGCTGTGGTCGGGGAATAGCTGATCTTCTGAGGCAATCACGGCTAAACGGGCATTCGTGGATATCTCACTGAAGTCCACATAGTCTCTCTTAAGTCCGTGTCCGCTGACCCAACTGACGAGCTGGGTCATGGTCAATGGCGGATTTACCCAGCGCAAAAGGATAATATAAACAAACTGTAAGACAAACAGCCAGAGAAAGATCCGTTTGGTCCATTTCCAGGCTGTCCGTAAAAAGGATTTCCCGTTGTTGTCAGTGTTGCCAGTTGCCATAGAATAAAATTCCGCCGATTAATACGAGTCCGAATATAATCAGGATCATTCCGTTGATCCGGTTCAATATATGAATATTATGCGGGGTCAGTTTGTTCCGGATCTTTCCGGCGAGAAATACCTTGAAGAGATCAGCCAGCAGGACAATGACCAGGGCCGTAGTATAAATAATAATTTTATTCCGGGTGGAAAAATGGATCAATGAGGTGGAGATGGTAAACCAGAGAATGATCATACCGGGATTCATCAGGTTCATAATAAAACCGGAGAGGGAGATTTTTAATAAATCCCTTTTGCGGTGCTTGAACACCACTTTTCCGTCTTCATTGATCTTTAATTTCTTGAAGAAAAGAAAATAGATACCAAATACAATGAGCAGGATACTGCCGGCAATCCCGATTGGTTTTTCATATACCTGAAGACTCAGAAATAATTCAGTAAATACATTGGCGAGCAGAACAAGGGTGATATCACTGGCTGATACCCCGAAAGCGAAAGCGAGGCCGCCTTTATGTCCGTTGGTCAGGCTTTGTTTAATGACCGAAAAGAAGATCGGCCCCACTGATAGGCTCAGCAGAAGTCCGATGGTCAGTCCTTTCGCAATAATTTCAACCATAGAAAAGGTACGAGGTACGAAGTACGAAGTACGGCGTTCACCCGGAGTTTTTATTAAGGTTTGATCGGGTCGTTTTAATAGAAGCGACAAAAATTCTAAGTAAAGTTGTTGCTTCGTTGATCAGATAATTAATCTGTTCGCTTAATCCCGGGTTAAAGATTAATAATAATTCCAGAAAGTAAACGGACTCATCTGCTTCTTCCTCGACTATTTTAAGTTTATGTATAAAATCAGCATCTGACTTAGCTCTCCTGGCTGCCCTATAGTTCGCACCCACAGAGGAAGAGCATCTGATTAACTGATTCGCATATGCTTTATTGACTGTATTGAACGGTAGTTCCTGTATCAGCCTTGCCACAGCTACTGCAAACCCGAACGTCCGTTGTTTTAAATCCTGCATAGATTAAGGTTTTGACCCGCAACCTAAACATGATTTTTATTTTAAATGCCTACCGTCGCCGTTTCTTCTTAAAAAATTTCTTTATTCCTTGTACCTCTAACTTCCTTCTTTAAGACTGCCTCTATCTTTAAGATTTTTCCTTCTTTAGGCCATTCGTACTTCGTACCTCGTATTTCGTACTTACATCTTTCAGACTTTTCCTACTTTAAACGACCCCCGTACTTCGTACCTCGTACTTCGTACTTTCCCCTTTAAGACTGTTTCTACCTTAAATCACCTTCCCGCTTTCCAGAAACCGCTCCCATTCCTCCAGCATCTTCCCTTTCATCACCCGTGGAAATTTATGCTGGCTGCCGAGCTTGCCTTTCAGTTCCATGAATTTCATAAAGGTTTCTTCGGGGAGTATTTCGAGAAATACATCTTTCAGGGCACTATCTCTTTCGGTGGCATAGTCATCATTCAGTATCCGCAGGTGTTCGTCGATCCGTTTACGCAGTTGTTCCGGATCCACTTTATCATTGGTAGCCACATACCAGCGATGCGCAAAGAAATTCTGGTAGGGGAATCCCACCACGGTGTATTCAGGGATGCT
>CAUJFR010000080.1 GCA_963169885.1 Bacteroidota bacterium | reverse complement strand
TCTCCCCGCTGGTAAGTACACCCTTTATGTCAAAGCGATCAATATCGATGGCTCTGTTGCGGAGAAAAGCATCGCCATCAGCATTGCCCCGCCCTGGTGGAAATCCTGGTGGGCCTATACTTTCTATGGGTTGTTAGTGATTCTTGCCGGGTACCTGATCTATAAATACCAGAAAAACTATATTGTCAAGCGGGAAAGGGAAAGAACCCAACAAAAAGAACTGGCACAAGCCAGGGAAATTGAAAAAGCCTACACACAATTGAAGTCCACACAGGCGCAGCTTATTCAGTCGGAGAAAATGGCCAGCCTGGGGGAACTTACCGCCGGCATTGCCCATGAAATACAAAACCCGCTGAACTTCGTGAATAATTTTTCAGAAGTCAGTAATGAGTTAATAAGTGAGATGGTTGATGAGGTTGACAAGGGGAATACAGAAGAAGTCAAGACTATTGCCAAAGATGTGCAGCAAAATCTGGTAAAAATTCTTCACCATGGCAAACGTGCAGATGCCATTGTAAAAGGTATGTTGCAGCACAGCCGTAGCAGTAACAACCAGAAGGAGCCCACTGATATTAATGCACTGGCCGATGAATACCTGCGGCTGGCCTACCATGGATTAAGGGCGAAGGATAAATCCTTTAATGTGACGATGAATACAGATTATGATACAACCATTGGTAGTGTTTCGATCGTATCTCAGGACATCGGGCGGGTGATTCTTAACCTCATTACGAATGCTTTTTATGTTGTGAATGAGATGAAAACCCTTCGGCAAGCTCAGGGTGACAACAACTACCAGCCCCTGGTTTCGGTGAGTACCCGGAAATTGGATGGTAAAGTGGAAATTAAAGTGTCTGATAACGGGAATGGCATTCCACAGAAAGTACTGGATAAGATATTTCAACCGTTTTTTACCACCAAGCCCGCCGGGCAGGGTACCGGACTCGGTTTGTCATTAAGTTATGATATTGTCAAGGCACATGGCGGGGAGATTAAACTGGAAACAAAAGAAGGGGAAGGAACCAGCTTTATTATACAATTACCTGATTCTTTAGCGTAAATGAAACGTTACATCATACTATTATTATTGATTGGGTGCTCATCGTTGATGGCCCAGCCCCTGTTGCCGGACAGCTTGCGGTATGCTTTTCAGCAAGCCACAGCAGATTCAGTGAAGTTTAAAGTATCCAGAGCCATTTATACGTTTTACGAGGAAACCAACCGTGATTCAGCATTGCATTATGCCTCGTTCCGGTATGAACTGTCGAAAAAATACAAGCGCCGCCTTGAAGAAGCATATACACAAGGGCAAGTGGCCTATCAGCAGATCTACCTGGGCCGTTTCAGTGAAGCATTGACAAACCTGACGGAAGCTATTCAGATCGCCACAGACAGCAAAGAGACGGATACCTGGGAACTGACTCCATTCCCTGGTCCGGGTAAGAACCGGTTGATTACGCTATCCATGCTGAATCACATGTATGGTCACCTGAAATTGCAGACCGGAAGCACGGAAAGCCTGCATTACTTTAAAGAAGGCCGACGCATCGGACTCGAAGCCGGGAATGATTTCCGGGTTACTGTTGGCGACATGGTGCTGGCCACCAATTACCTGTTGTTGAATCAGCCGGATTCGGCCCTGTTGTATGCCAGGGAAGGCGAACGCTATAGCAAACAGGGAGGAGTCAATAAATACCTGGCCTATATATGGTCAGTCATGGGGGATATTTACCGGGGAAAAGGAAATGATTCCCTGGCCTTGTATTATTATCATCAGTCGTTGCAAATCGGAAATGCTACCGGCAATTTCACCTCGGTGGCGGGGACATATGAGAAACTGATCACTTATTATACGGAAAAGAATCAGGCCGATTCGGTATTGTACTATGCGTCCATCAACCTGCCGGCGATAAAGTCGCTGGGTGCCGTTACGTCATTCGTGGCCAGCGAAGTCAACCTGGGTAAAGCCTATCAGCAACTGGCCACGGCTTATTCTATGAAAGGGGAAGTGGATAGCAGCAATAAATACCTGCAGTTGGCACTCACCGTGAAGGATAGTTTAACGGGGGAAAAACAGAGACGGCTGGCCGCTTTTCAGCGATTGACCCTGGATGAACAGGTTAGGTTACAGAACGAAGAAAAGGAAAGGATCGCCGCCGGAAACAAAAGAAGACTCTACCTTTTAATGGCAGGTATCGCGGTGGCCCTCATAATTATCGGACTGATTTACCGGAACAACCGGCAAAAGCAACGGGCGTATGAACAGCTCCAACGACAAAAAGAAGAAACGGACCAGCAGCGGGAGAAAGCGGATGCGGCACTGGTGGAGCTGAAATCCACCCAATCACAGCTGATCCAATCGGAGAAAATGGCGAGTCTTGGGGAACTCACCGCCGGTATTGCTCATGAAATACAAAACCCGCTGAACTTTGTCAATAACTTTTCCGAAGTGAATACCGAACTGATCGATGAAATGAAGGAGGAATTTATAAAGGGAAATACCACAGAAGCGGTGCAGCTGGCGGAGGATATCAAACAAAATAATGAGAAGATCTCCTTTCATGGGAAAAGGGCCGATTCGATTGTAAAAGGAATGCTGCAGCACAGCCGGAACAGCAGTGGTCAGAAAGAACTGACGGATATTAATAACCTGGCCGATGAATGCCTGCGGTTGAGTTATCATGGCTTCAGGGCCAAGGATCATTCGTTTAATTCCAAAACTGAAACGCACTTTGAAGAAGGGTTGCCCCATATACAGGTAGCGCCACAGGATATTGGCCGGGTACTCCTGAACCTGATCACCAACTCATTTTATTCCGTTGCCCAGAAACGTAAACTGGTTGGCGAAGGATATGAGCCGATGATCGAAGTGACTACTAAAAACCTGGGTAATGCCATTGAAATAAGGGTACGGGACAATGGCAATGGGGTGCCGCAGAAAGTGCTGGATAAAATATTCCAGCCGTTTTTTACCACCAAACCCACCGGTGAAGGGACAGGGCTGGGGCTCAGTATGAGCTACGACATCATCACCAAGGGCCATGGTGGTCAGTTGGTGGTGGATACCAAAGAAGGAGCATATGCCGAATTCAGCATAACATTACCATTTAAACATTGAACCAATGATGAAAATCTTAGTTGTAGATGACGAAACAGATGTTCAGACCTTATTTGAACAACGATTCCGCCGGGAAATTAAAAACGGGGAAATGCATTTTGATTTTGCCTTTTCCGGCGAACAGGCCTTGCAATACCTGACTGAGCATGAGCAGGAGGCGGTGCTTATTCTGTCCGACATCAACATGCCTGGGATGAGCGGTCTGGAACTGCTGGGGCAGATCAAATCCAAGTACTTTAAACCTCCGCCCGTGGTAATGATGATTACTGCTTACGGGGATGCGGAAAACTTCAATACCGCCAAGCAATTGGGGGCAGATGATTTTCTGACCAAACCGGTAGATTTTACCGAATTAAAAGAAAAATTAAAAACACTGATCTGATGGCCAAAATACTTGTAGTAGACGACGAAGCGGATCTGGAAGTCCTGATCCGGCAGAAGTTCCGGCAGAAGATCCGGGAAAATCTGTATCAGTTTGTATTTGCCGCCAACGGGGTGCATGCACTGGAACAGCTGACCCAGCACCACGATGTGGATGTGGTGCTGAGCGATATCAATATGCCTGAAATGGATGGACTGACCCTGCTCACCAAACTGGGCGAGCAAAACGGGTTGCTGAAGTCCGTGATCGTTTCCGCTTACGGCGATATGGATAATATCCGTACCGCCATGAACAGGGGTGCTTTTGATTTTATTACCAAGCCGGTCAATTTCGAAGACCTCGAACTGACAATGGAAAAGACGATCAAACATGTTACCCAGTTACGGGAAACCATGAAGGCCATCAAGGAAAATAATATCCTGAAAATGTATGTGGATGAAACGGTGCTGAACTTTATGGGCGGTCGTGAGTTTGAGTCTTCCCTGGCGGCTAACGAAACGGTGGAAGCCTCCATTGCGTTTTTTGATATCTGTGGCTTTACCTCCATCAGTGAAAATGAAACACCCGATAAAGTGGTGCAACTCCTCAACAGTTATTTTGATGTGATGGTCAAAGAAATCATAGCCCAGGGTGGGTATATCGATAAGTTTATGGGCGATGCGGTGATGGCGGTCTTCCGGGGCGATTACCACCTCGACCGGGCCATTGATGCGGCACTGGCTGTGCGCTCAAGGATCGCCAACCTGCCTGTGGAGCAGGAAATGAAGAGCTATACTCCCAAAGTATCAACCGGCATCAACTCGGGTGAAATGATCTCCGGGAATATCGGTTCGGCTACCCTTCGCCGGTTAGACTATACCGTGATTGGAGATGTGGTGAATACCGCCCAGCGATTGCAGTCCTCCGCTGGCCCGGGACAGATTCTGATCAGTGAGACCTCCTACCAGAAAGTAAAAGACTCATTTAATTGCAAATCAGTGGGGGAGATGCATTTGAAAAACAAATCGCAGCCGGTAAACACCTATGAAGTAGTGGATTAAAATATTTATTTTATCTTGTAAGAACATGCAATACGAAAACGCCTATAATTTCCTGCTGCCCAAGCTTCAGCATGAGCTTCCTTCCTGGGTGACCTACCATACGGCTGCGCATACCCGGTCGGTACTGAATTCAGCTATTACGCTGGCTAAAGCGGAGCTGGTGGAAGGAGAGGATCTGATACTGATCAAAACGGCCGCTCTTTTTCACGATGCCGGGTTTCTTCACCAGTCAGACGGTCACGAGGAGTTATCCTGCCGTATTGCAGAAGAGCATCTGCCCCGGTTTGGCTATTCACCCGAACAGATCGCCAGGGTTTGCCGGATCATTATGGCCACCCGTATACCTCAGACACCGGTGGATCAGCTTGGCCGGATTATGGCGGATGCGGATTTGTTTTATTTTGGCACCGATGAGTATGATCAGACTTCGGCCAAATTGCTGGAAGAACTTAAGCAGTCTGGTAAACAAAAAACCGCTTCGGAGTGGTTGCTGATGCAGACTGAATTTCTCACAGCCCACCAGTACTTTACGGAAAGTGCCAAAAAAATGCTGGATGAAAAGAAGGCGGATAACCTGAGAAAGATCAATGCCCGGCTCGAATCCAGCATACAGGCACATCATGAAAGCAGTCCACGACAGCTGGTACTGGACAGTATGCTGGCCTTTGTGGGGGTTATGATTGCGGCCGTTGCCCTGAAATTATTCCTGGTGCCCAATCACTTTTTTGATGGCGGAATCACGGGAATCTCCCTGCTGGTCCATGAGATTTATGATTTCAATCTCGGATTGGTGATTTTGTTATTCAATCTTCCGCTGATCATCGTGAGTTATTATTCCATCGGACAGCGTTTCGCTTTACGGACACTCATGGCCGTAATCCTCCTTGGTATTTGCCTGATGCTGATTCCTATGTATGCATTGACAGCCGATAAACTACTGATCTGCATCTTCGGTGGTGCTTTTCTGGGAATTGGAATTGGGCTGATCATGCGGACGGGTTCCGCACTGGATGGTATTGAAGTTTTGGCGGTTTATACATTGAAACGCACTTCCTTTACGATTACGGAGATTATCCTGGGGATCAATATCGTCATCTT
>CAUJFR010000079.1 GCA_963169885.1 Bacteroidota bacterium | reverse complement strand
ACTCCCCCCTCACCGCCTTCCTCGCCAGCTTCAAAAACACTTCATCCATCGACACAGCTCCAAAAGTCTTCTTCAGCTGAGCCGGGGTATCCAACGCATCAATTCTTCCATCGACCATGATGCTTACCCGGTTACAATATTCCGCCTCGTCCATATAGTGTGTGGTCACGAAAACGGTGATGCCATCAGCAGCGGCTTCATAGATCAGGTTCCAGAATTCACGGCGGGTAACGGGGTCCACTCCACCAGTGGGTTCATCCAGAAAGACCAGTTTGGGTTCATGAAAAATGGCCACCGAAAAAGCCAGCTTTTGCTTCCAGCCGAGGGGCAGTGATTTTACCAGTTTATCCGCCTCAGTGGTCAGATGAAGCTGCTTCAGCACCAATTCCGTTTTCTCCTTGATAAAAGCATTGCTCTTACCATAGATACCTGCATAAAACCGGATATTCTCCCGCACAGTCAGGTCTTCATACAACGAAAACTTCTGACTCATATACCCGATATTCCGCTTGATCTTTTCATTTTCTTTATACACATCAAACCCGGCCACCATCGCTTTCCCGGAAGTGGGTAAAGACAATCCAGACAACATCCGCATCGCCGTGGTCTTACCGGCCCCGTTGGCACCGAGAAAACCAAAGATCTCGCCCCGGTTGACTTCAAAGCTGATCGCGTCCACAGCAGTGAAGTCGCCGAAGCGTTTGGTCAATTTATCTGCTATGATTACTTTATCTGACATTTCAGCTTATTTATTATGTCACCCCTTCGGGGTTTAGTTTGCCTTTTTCTCCACCATTCTATAATCATTCCAGCCCTTCGGGCTTTAATACAGCACAATACTCAGTTAACCTAATTCCTTATTTCTTATTTCTGCTCCATCAACCGTATAAAACAATCCTCAATATTCGCCTCCGTCTCTTTCATTTCAAATTTGAATCCCTTTTGGGTCAGTGCTTCACGTAATTGCGCTTCTCCATCTTCTTTCAAAACAATATGATGGTATTCACCAAAGGGGTAGGCATTTTCCACCTGCTCCTGATCATTCAATACTTTTAATAAAGCCAGCATATCCGCGCTTTTAGCCGACAGCAGTTTTTTTCCGAATTGCTTTACAATACCAGCGGGAGTATCGATCGACATGATTTTCCCGGACTGGATCAGGGCCACCCGGTCACAGAGGCTGGCTTCATCCATATAGGGCGTGGAAACGAGGATGGTAATGCCCTGTTCTTTTAATCGCTTCAGCATTTCCCAGAATTCCTTTCTGGATACCGCATCCACTCCGGTGGTCGGTTCATCGAGAAATAATACAGATGGACGATGAATCAGGGCACAACTAAGCGCCAGTTTTTGTTTCATCCCACCGGAAAGTTTACCTGCCCGGCGGTCTTTAAATGGTTCAATCTGCGAATAGATATCTTTGATCAGGTCGTAATTCTCTTCAATGGTGGTATTAAAAATGGTGGCAAAAAAGTCGAGGTTCTCTTTTACCGTCAGATCCTGGTACAAAGAAAAACGCCCGGGCATATACCCCACCCGTTTACGGATCTCCTTATAATCTTTCACCACATCAAAGCCATCCACCTTAGCTGTTCCTTCCTCTGCGAGTAACAAAGTAGTCAGTATCCTAAACAGCGAGGTTTTACCGGCGCCATCCGGACCGATCAGTCCAAACAACTCCCCTTGCTGCACATCGAAACTGATCCCGTGCAGAGCGGTAGTGACGGCTTTTTTGGAGCCGTAGCGTTTGATGATATTTGATATACTAACTGCGGTCATATCAGGTTTAGCTGTTGGGTGTTAGCTGTTAGGTGTTGGGACTGGGCTTTTTGTTATTTCATTGGGCAAACTTCACTTCGCCGTACATACCGATCTTCAGGTACCCGTCATTCTTCACTTTGATCTTCATAGCATAGACCAGGTTGGCACGTTCTTCTTTGGTTTGAATGGTCTTGGGCGTAAACTCGGCTTTATCCGAAATCCAGGTAATGGTACCTGTAAATTCTTTATACTTCTTTGCTCCATCATCCACCAGTACCTTCACGGCCTGTCCGAGTTTTACCTGTGATAATTGCGTGCCGGTTATATAGGCCCTTAATGTAATCGTTGATAGATCGGCAATCTTATACAATGCTTTACCAGCGGAAGTAATTTCTCCCTGCTCCGCATATTTTGTCAGTACCGTTCCCGCGATCGGGTTCACGATCGTGGTTTTCTTTAACTGGTCTTCCAGCTGGGCCACTCTCTTTTGCAAGGGTTTGCCTTCGCTCAGGATACTACGGTTCTGCGTGGCCACATTGTTTTGTTGTACCTGTATCTGCTGGCGGGTTACATTCATACTCCTTTTCGCCACATCAACCTGCGCATTGATATCATCTAGCTGTTTACCGGTGGCCGCATCCTGTTTCAGCAGGTTCTGGATACGCCCCTGTTCATGCAAAAGGTTATTCAGCTGGGACTGCTGTACGGCCAGCTGGTTTTCGAGCAGTTTTACCTGCGGACTCACATCCGCCGTTTTCTCTCCCAGTGCCTGGATGCTGGATTCGACCTGTTCTTTTTGCAGACTGATATTGGTCGCATCCACTGTGCCCACCACACTGTCTTTGGCGATCAGCTGTCCTTCTTCCACGGTGAAAAAAGTCAGTTTACCGGATGATTCTGCGGAAACGATCACTTCATTGGCTTCAAATGTGCCGCTGGCATCCGCGTTTCCATTGCCGTTTTTACAGGCCGTCAGCATACTGATGGCAATAAGGGCGATAAATACAATGTGCTTCATACTTCAGTATTTAAATTTCGGGATGGAATTACTTTCCTAAAATGGTTTGATAATTGATCTGTGATTGTAATAACTGCACCCGGTGGGTGATCAGTGCCTGGCGGGCTTGGTCTTCGGCATTGACTTCTTTCAGGAAATCATTGGCGGTAATCACCCCGTTCTCCAGTTGGGCCTTGGCGGCTTCAGTAACCGTTTTACGCAACGCAATGATCTCCTCATCCGAACTGATCAGTTGCTGCAGTTTATCGATCTCGGCCTGCTGCTGTTTTAATTGCGCATTGGTGTTAAGTAAAAATGTTTCCTTCTGTACTTCCACTATCTTCTTATTCACCTGCACCTGTTCCTTTTCTTTCTTCTTTGTATAAAGTCCGCCCAGTGACCAGTTGAACCGCAGTCCCCCGATGGAATAAAAGGCAAATTCATTTTTCAACATATTCAGTCCCGGACGACCATAACCGGCCTGTGCAAAAAGACTGGCCTTGGGCTGGTTCTTTGCCTGGATCAGTTTATCCTGCTGTCCGATCAGGTTTTCCTGTTCGGTATACAATTTCAGTTCAGGCCGGTCAATATTATGATCCGCGATCAAAAATGAGGCCGGCTGCTCCAGTTGTACCTGCTCATTTAATTCCTGTCCCACAAAAAGAGAAAGGGCAGCCACAAGTCCTTTACGTGATGTGCTGATCTCAACGGTACGTTGTCCGGTTTTCAGCAACTCGGCCTTCAGCATATTCAGGTTGGATTTAAATGCCACCCCGTTTTGTACCTGCGCCTCCACTTTTTTGATGCCGGTTTCAATATCTTTCTTAACCAGTTCCACCTGTTTGAGTTGTTCATCCAGGTAAAGAATACCCAGGAATAACTGGTTGATCCTTTCTTTTACTGTATACAATTCCACTTCCACTTTCTGGTCTTCCACTTTTGCATTCAGTTGTTGCAGTGTCTTTTGTTCCCGGGTAAGTCCACCATCGTAGATCAGCTGGTTCACATCTGCCACCAGTTTATACTGATCCTTATTCGGTGCTTCGATACTGAATCCCGGAATGGAGATGGGCACACTGGTCACATCGGATTGATAAGTAGCCTGTCCGCTAATGGAAAATTGCGGCAGGAATCCTTTCTGCAGGTTCTCC
>CAUJFR010000078.1 GCA_963169885.1 Bacteroidota bacterium | reverse complement strand
CACAAGTCAGTGGGTGGATACCATCCTGCAAAACTGCGGATCTACCGGGATATCATCGAACGATATTTCAGCCGATCCACTAACCCTGGTGTGTTGAATATGCTGAATACAAAATACCTGATCACACAAAGTCCGTATAGTGGCGGTGATACCCTGATCAAACGCGAGGAAGCCTTTGGTCCCTGCTGGCTGGTGAGTCATGTAAAAGTGGTAGAAGATCGGGTAGCTTCCATCAACGCTATCGGCAGCACCAATCTGCGTGACACAGCGATCGTGGAAAAAGAGGTCGCAACAGGTCTTATTCAACCCCAGCGCGACTCCCTGGCGACGATCAGCATGACAAAATTTGATAATGACGCCGTTGAATACGAGGTGAATGGAAGCGGCCCGCAGTTTGCCGTATTCAGCGAGATCTATTATCCCAAGGGTTGGAATGCCTATGTGGATGGAAAGAAGACCGATTACCTCAATGTCAATTATCTGTTGCGCGGTATTGCTGTACCTGCAGGTAAACATGCTGTAAAATTTGTGTTTGAACCTGAATCGGTAGAGAAAGGCCGTTCGATCATGTTTATTGCCTCAATCCTGATTGCCCTGATCCTGGTTGGCGGACTCTTTATGGCCTGGAAAGAAAGCCAAAAAGCCAGCTGAGCATCATGAAAAAAATACTGGTAATAGCTCCCTACCCTTACCTGCCTTTTTTCTCAGGGGGTCAGAAGTTTATTGCACAGTTCCTGGCTTACCTGGCGGATGAAACAGAGCTGACCGTTATTGGCGTTGAAAGCAATGATCCATCCACCATCACGAATTACCGCCTGCTTCCCTGGCTTCGTAAATCATTTACCCGCTACCTTGACCCGCGGCTGATCGGTCGGGTCAGCCGTGAAGCAAAGACCGGGGGGTATGATGCAATCATCTGCGAACATCCCTATTTTGCCTGGCTGGCAATAATAGTCAGCCGACGGACCGGCATCCCCTGGTACCTGCACAGCCATAATATCGAATACCAGCGTTTCCGTTCAATGGGAAAATGGTGGTGGCCCATCCTTCAATTCTATGAACGGCTGGCTTTCCGTAAAGCTGACAAGGTTTTTTTTATAACACCTGAAGACCGCGCTTTTGCAATCAACCAATGGAATATCCCGGCTGCCAACTGTGTTGACCTTCCTTTTGGCGTTACCATACCTTCCTTCCCTTCAGATAAACAGACTAAAAAGCAGGAGCTGGCCAATTTACATGGCCTGCCCAGTAATGAAACCCTGATACTTTTTAACGGACTGCTTCGGTATAAACCCAACCTGGATGCGCTGATGGTTATCCTTGAAAAAGTAAACCCCTTGTTACTGACCGAAAAGAATTTCAGCTACCGGATTATCGTTTGCGGCAAAGATTTACCTGAAACACTTAATGGACTGGAGAAATACAAAAACCAGCATGTATTGTATGCCGGTTTTGTAGATGATATCGAAGCCTATTTCACGGCCGCCGACCTTTTTCTGAACCCGGTACAAAGCGGGGGTGGCATCAAGACCAAGATGGTGGAAGCCATTGCCTATGGGGCCACCGTTATTGCCACCGAGACCGGGGCTACCGGGATCAACCGGGAGGTCTGCGGACAGAAGCTGATCACGGTTCCGGATAATGACTGGACGGGTTTTGCAAAAGCGGTTATTGCTCAGCGTGATCAGCAGGCTGTTACACCTGTCGGCTATTATGATTATTATTACTGGAAAAATCTGGCCCGGCGTATTGCGGCTATTCTTTAATTTTTTTCTGGGTTCATCCGGAATCCCTCTCTCAGTCCCTGTACCAATTTCTGTTTCCTTACTTTATCAAAACCAAGCCAGAAAGCAACCCGGGATAATAATGTATAACTAAGGCCGAAGTAACGGCGGAATCCCCTGAAATTCTTCCGGATAAAATAGATCTTATTGCGGTTGGAATAATACACGTAAAAAGGCGAATTGGTTCCTGTAGAGGATGACACTTTATGATGCAGCACCAGGGTCGGGTCATAATAAATCCGGTAGCCCTTTCGGGTGGCCCGTAACACAAAATCCGTATCATCATAATAGGCAAAATAGCGCTCATCCATGAGGCCTGTTTGCTCAAACACTTCCTTCTTCAGCAGCATAAAACAGGTGGGTGCATAGGTGCAGTATTTAGCCACGTTAAAGGCTGGGCCATCCTGCTGGTTCATGCCATAATGCACCCCGAGCGCCCGCCATTCATCCATATAGCCACCGGCCATCCAGAGTTTTTGTTCCCCGTAATAATAGATTTTGGGAACGATAATAGCTTCTCCTTTCTGGTCGGCCAGGGATAAGAGCTGGCTGAACATATAATTCTGTTCAATTTCAATATCATTATTGAGAAGGATTATATGGTCACATTGATCTTCCAGGGAAAGTTTTATACCGGCATTGTTCCCGGCGGCCACCCCGATATTACCCCCGGTGTTCACATATTTAAAAGCGGTAACCGGGTATTGTTCCAGGCAACGGGTAATCACCTGATCCGTGGCTTCACTGGCTGAATTATCGATGAGGTAAAGGATATAATCCTTATGGGTCTGGATAGAGATGCTTTTGAAAAAGTCGGGTAGTACTTCATCACATTTATACAATACTGTTACCAATCCGATTTTTGCCATAATCAATTATTTCATCAGTCCTTTTGCTTTCATTTCCGCGATGGACTCCTCATAACGGCTGGTCTGTACTTCCTGCGCCTTTACCCATGCAGTAAATTGCTGAAGGCCTTCCGCAAAAGATACGGAGGGGCTGAAACCCAGCAGGCTTTCAATTTTTTTCAGATCCGCGTAATTATGCCGGATATCCCCCAGCCTGTAATTGCCGGATATGGTTACTGGTACTTCTTTCCCGTATAAACGGATCAGCCCTTCGGCCACTTCCAGTACCGTAGTGGGTACCCCGGTACCAACATTGAATACCTGTCCGTTGGCTTCTTCTTTTTCAATGCCCAGGAAAGTAGCATGGATCACATCGCTGATAAATACAAAGTCGCGGCTTTCTTTTCCATCCTCAAAAATATTGAGCGGTTTATTATTCAGCACCAGGGTGGAAAAGATGGACAAGATACCGGTATACGGATTTTTCAGGGACTGTCCGGGTCCGTACACATTCTGATAACGGAAGGCCACCGGGGCGATGCCCAGGGTCGGACAAACCGTCATCACCATCTGCTCCTGGTTTTGCTTAGTGATACCGTAGACGGAGGAAGGATGGATCTTTGATTCCTCGTCGGTGGCTACCAGTTGCAGCGGAGTTACAGCACCGGGATAAGTGACTTCAAAATGTCCTTTATCCATATCCGCTGCCATCCGGTGTTTGGGATATACAGGCCCCAGTTCCGGTGAAATATATTTGCCCTCCCCGTAGATGGCGCGGGAGGAAGCAATGATTACTTTCTTAATGGCTGTTTTTTGATTGGCCAGTATATCCAACATCAGGGCTGTGCCGCCGATATTCACTGCTGCATAATGGCTGATCTGGTACATGGATTGTCCGGTACCGGTTTCTGCGGCCAGGTGCACGATTACTTCATTCCCGTCTATCGCTTTTTCCCAATCACTGCGGGAAGTAACGGAGCCTTTAATGAACCGGACTTTCTCTTTAATGGATTGGTAAAGTGGTGAACTTATTTCCGGATCGGCTCCGTGAATCTGTTCTGACAGATTATCCAGCACCGTAACCGTACATCCTTCATTTATGAGGTAAAGGGCCAGTCCGGATCCGATAAATCCGGCTCCCCCGGTGATCAGTATATTTTTGTAACGCATGATTTCCGTTTTCAGATAAAATGGCCGTCCTTATCCGTACGCCTCCATTCCTTTTTGTCCAGGTCAAATCGTTTTATAATGATGGCCGGAGCACCGGCTGCCACACAGTAATCCGGGATATCCCGGGTCACCACACTATTGGCACCCACCACACTGTTCTTTCCCACGGAAGCACCCACCACACAAACATTCTCTCCGAGCCAGGCTCCGTCATGAATCACCACGGGGCCTAATTGCTCCACGGCCTGATCGATCACCGGCATATTGATATCCTTATATCCATGCAGGTTGTCACTGAGGTATACTTTATCGGCGATCAATACTTTTTTACCGATCTCAATCCGGGATGTCGCATAGAAATGACAGAAACGTCCCACATAAGTCCCCTCCCCGATACTCAGGCGGCAATTCACGTCACCGGTCAGGGGCATACAGGCCAGCCAGCCCCGGCTGTTGATATATACTTTGGCACCGATATGGATATACTGCGCTCCTTCAAGTTTGGTTTGCAGCAGCCGGGCTCTTGCACCCAGATGCCCCAGCTTTGTCTTTAAAAGCGGATACCGGAACAGGTAATAGGCAATCAGTTGAAGCTTTCGGAACATGGGTTCATTTAAATAAAACCGGGTGGCCCGGTAAATGGAAATGCAGCAGCCAAGGTACTACATTTTAGCTAATCGGATGCCCAGTTGAAAGGGAGGATAGCGGTAAAATAGCTACATTTGAGTCCTCCGGAAATACCGATAAACATGACCATTTTTGAACGCCTTTATATTGCCTTTTTTAAGGAAAAAGCCAAACGCCACTTATTCAGCAAGGGTTTGTCAAAGGTCAGTATGCCCAACCTCAGCCCTACGCAACATCCGGATGCGGTTCACTTCAAACATTACGGACTGATCGGGGATATTATTTATGCCGTGCCGGCGATGAAAGCCCTGGCCGGGGAGAAAAAGATCCACCTGCACCTGCAGATTAACCAGAAGTCATTGTATAAGAAAAGCATGCAGCATGCCAACCAGGGAAAGATCCTGACCGAAAAAAGTGTGGAGATGATCGCGCCCCTGTTGCTGGCCCAGCCTGAGTTTGCCGTGGTGGATGTGCTCACGGATCAGCCGGTGGATTATGACCTGGATGAATTCCGGAATTTTCCTTTTGATTATAATACCAATCATATCTGCCGCTGGTATTTTCATATGTACGGGATTACGGCCGACCTGGGCAAACCCTGGCTGCAGGTAACGCCGGATCCGGCTTTTAAGGAGGAGATTGTGATCGCCCGCAGTTTTCGTTACCGGGCTCCGGGTATCCGGTATGATTTCCTGAAAGACTATCCCCATATCACATTTGTCGGGTTGAAAGAGGAATATGAGGATATGAAAAAGGCGATTCCGGGTCTGAAACACCGGACGGTCAGGGATTTCCTTGAATTTGCGCAAATCATTGCCGGTTGTAAGTTCTTTATCGGCAACCAGTCCTTTCCATTTGCCGTGGCGGAAGGCTTAAAAGTACCCCGGGCCCTGGAGCTTTGTTTTGAATGCCCGAATGTGATACCCGAAGGACCCGATGCGTATGATTTCCTGTACCAGCCGCAGTTTGAGAAAGTGGTGAAGCAGCTGGATCAACGTGCAAAGTGATTATACAAACTTTTTCTCCAGTGTTAAAAATTGTTCTGCCAGTTGATCATCCTCTTCGTGGAAAAGGCAGATATCGTAATAGCCAATCAGATTTTTTGCAGAGGACGCATAGTCATGAAGGTAAGTAACCACTTCCTTATTCTTAACTGAAGTTGCCAATATGAGGGTGCCTTTGTGATCAAAAAAAGCAACTTTATTATACCCGGCCTGTTCAAAAGACAATAAGGTGGAAAGCCCGTCTTCTTTAATGGAAATCATATTCTGACGGTTATACTCCAGGAAAACTACGGGTTTGTGTTTTCTAATGATATCGCCGGCCCCACGTAATACAATTGTATCAAATCCTTCCACATCCACTTTTAGTAATTTAATCATACGGTTGTCAAATCCCCCATCACTGATCACGGCATCCAGCGTTTTAAACTGAACCTGCTTACCCCCCTTGTCATCCGGAATGATGGTGGCATTCCAGCCGCTTTTCTCAAAATTCACATTCAACTCTTCTGACTTTTCACCAAGAAAGGTTTTAACAATAGATACATTATTAAACTGCTTACTGTTTTTCTCCAGGTAACTAAAAGTCACTTCATCTCCTTCAACGCCGATTACAGGAACATCCACTTCTGTTTTCACAACCGCAATTGTATCGCCGACATTCGCACCCACATCAATCAGGGTCATACCCGGATATTTTGAAGCGATTGTTTTAGCCAGTCGTCCAAACTGTGCATTCAGATCCGGATAAAGCCGGTAATTAACCGCCTGTACATTATAGCCAGGCATCCATACCTGGAATTTTCCTACTGTTACTAATACATCTTTATTGGTGTCCGGAATATAAGGAACCCCGGTTTTAACAATATCATACCCGTAACGCTTTAAAAAATTCCTGATTAATGTTCTCATAATCTGTATCAAATTTTACTAATATCAGCCGGCAGACTTCCTGTTTATGCCTGCTTCACTATCTTTGGCGGCTATAATACATTTAACCCATGGGCTTCCCCCTTTCAGGTGCTATCAAATCCCTTTTAACCCGCACATTCTTCCGTCATGTAAGGAGGAGCTATTCCCAAAGTGGCGAAGATATAATTATTAGTGATTTATTCAACCGCCTCCAGATAAAGTCCCCCCGTTACCTCGATATCGGGGCCAATGACCCTGTTTCACTCAACAATACCTACCGGCTGTACCAACGGGGCGCCAGCGGGGTTTGTGTGGAACCCAACCCTATATTGTGCGAAAAAATCCGGCAAAAAAGAAGCCGGGATATCTGTATCAATGCCGGCGTGGCTTTTGATGAAAAAAGAGAAGCCGACTTTTATGTTTTCCCGGAAAAATTCAACGGACTAAATACATTTTCAAAAGAAGAAGCAGATTTCTGGGAAAAAGAAGGGAATGATGAAATCGGCAGGCATAAAGTAGAGAAAGTGGTGAAAATGCAGTTACTGGAAATCAATGACCTGATGAAGCAATACTTTCTGCCTCACCCCAACCTTATATCTATTGATGTGGAAGGATTCGATTTCCAGATCATGAAAGGAATTGATTTCAATCGTTTCAAACCGGAAGTATTCTGTATAGAGACCCTTGGATTTGTGGAAGACAATCGTGAAATCAAGAAGAATGATATTATAGAATTCTTCCTGAGTAAGGGGTACTTTGTCTATGCAGATACCTATAT
Organism: Bacteroidota bacterium; assembly: GCA_963169885.1. Classification (GTDB taxonomy): domain Bacteria; phylum Bacteroidota; class Bacteroidia; order Chitinophagales; family Chitinophagaceae; genus JJ008. The sequence continues at coordinate 6,369 of CAUJFR010000078.1, read as the reverse complement.
CAATACCATCTTTTGCAGGAAAGACAGCTATAAAATCCTGAAAATGGACTGACAATTATAAATCCTTTATCTCTTCCAGAAACCGCTGCATCCCTTTTTTCTTGGCCTCGTCCAGCCGGTAACTCAGGTGAAGTGTATAATATTTCTTCAGGTCATATAGTGGATATGGATTGGCGGCTACGATCTCGTCAATCTTTTCCAGCCCGAGCGCATTTCCCTGGTTAAAATCATGTACAAAATTTTCAGGCAGGGGCTTTGTACTGACCCAGGCAGCAAAAACAAAAGGAAGTCCGGTGATCTTCCGCCATTCAGACCCAAGGTCATAGATAAAAGTGGAGATTTTACGTTGCTCCAGGGCCCGGTCACCAATCACCAATCCGGCCGTATGCCCCCTGATCTCCTGCCGGTAATCTTCGCCGGATGCCAGAATAATTTCCGGGCTGATTCCCCAGTATTCTCTCATCAGGAAACGAAGCAGGGCCACAGATGTACGGCTCTGGTAATCGAGATAGACCTTTTCCACTTCCGCCATCGGTACTTCACTGAACAAAGCCACAGAAGCAATTTCGCCTTCAGTACCGATACAATAATCCCCGACAATATGATATTCGGGTAATTGGGGGATAACCGCCACCGGAATCAGACCGAGGTCAATATCACCATTAATCAGCATCTCCGCAATCCTGGCCGGGTAATCGCCGGTCAGTTCGATCTGTCTGGCCACCGGTTGTCTTTCCAGTCCGTAAATAAGGGGCCTGGTATTGAGGTAATTAACAATGCCTGTGCGAATCTTCTCCAATTGGGTTATTTTTGCGCTGCAAAGGTAAAGGATATCCTTATCTATAAACAACTCACATGGAACTGACTCCCCTCACCGCTATTTCAGCCATCGACGGACGCTATCGCAAACAGGTGCAACACCTGGATGACTATTTCTCTGAATACGGACTGATGAAATACCGGGTGATGGTGGAGATCGAGTACCTGCTTTTCCTGGAAAAAAAGAAATTCTTCAAACTCACGCCCAAAGCCATTAAACACCTCGCTAAACTGGCTGAGGATTTCGGACCCGAAGACGCCCAGGAAATCAAGCAGATTGAGTTTACCACCAACCATGATGTAAAGGCGGTAGAGTATTTCCTGAAAAACGAACTGGAAAAATGCGGGGCAGCCGAAGCCAAAGAGTGGGTGCATTTCGGCCTGACCTCTCAGGATATCAATAATACGGCGATCCCTCTTTCCTGGAAACATGCCATAGAATACGAATACCTGCCCTCCCTGCTCAACCTGAATATGGAACTGAAGTTGCTCGTGGATGAATGGAAGGATATTCCAATGTTGGCCCATACTCATGGACAGCCGGCCAGTCCGACCAAATTGGGCAAAGAGATCATGGTATTTGCCGAGCGGATCCAGAACCAGATCGAACAGTTTATCGGCGTCCCCTTCACCGGAAAATTCGGTGGCGCCACGGGTAATTTCAACGCCCATCATATCGCATTTCCGAAAACGGACTGGATCAAATTCGGCAATGAATTTTTACAAAAAATCGGATTGAGCCGTCAGCAATTCACGACCCAGATCGAACATTATGATAGCCTCGCTGCCCATTTTGATGCCATGAAACGGATCAACAATATCCTGATCGATTTTTGCCGGGATATCTGGACCTATGTATCCATGGAATATTTCCGTCAGCGTACCATAAAAGGTGAAGTGGGTTCATCTGCCATGCCGCATAAAGTCAACCCGATTGATTTTGAAAATGCAGAAGGAAATCTCGGACTGGCAAATGCCATTCTGGAACACCTTTCGGCCAAATTACCCGTGTCCCGTCTGCAACGCGACCTGACCGATTCCACTGTATTACGGAATATCGGCGTACCCTTTGCGCATACCCTGATCGCCTTCCGTTCGATTGAGAAAGGATTGAGCAAGCTCGTTGTGAATGACGCGAAGATCTACGAAGACCTGGACAATAACTGGGCAGTGGTTGCCGAAGCCATTCAAACCGTATTGAGAAGGGAAAAATACCCGAATCCCTATGAGGCCCTGAAAGAACTGACCCGGGGGAATAACAAAATCGATAAAAAAGCCATACATGGTTTTATTGATGGCCTGAAAGTAAAAGAAGCTTTAAAAAAGGAATTGAGAAAAATCACCCCGCATAATTATACAGGTATAAGCCCTTTTAAGTAAATTCATGCCCAGATTCATCTGTACATGAAAAAAACCTTATTCTCTTTCCTGCTGCTATCCGTAGCTTTTACTGTTCAGTCCCAACCAGCCTGCAATCCGAAAGGGGACTTTTCCTTTACGCGGAATCCATGTTCAGCATTCGATATTACTTATGCGACAAATGCTGCCGGCTTTACAGCCATCCGTTGGCAATTTGGAGACGGGAATACTGCATCAGGGAGTAGCTCCGCCACACACACATATGCAAGTCTGGGTAATTACCAGATCACTTTGATTATTGATTACCCTTCCTGTTCTGATACAATTGTAAAGACAATCAGTGTTACCCAACAATCAGATGCACAACTGATTCAGACGGTCGACACTTTACTTTGTAGCGGTTCAACCAAACAATTGAGATCGAGCCCTGGCTTTGTCTATTGCTGGAGTCCAGCTGCTTTTCTGGACAATCCTTTAAGCCCAAATCCGGTTACCAGCACTACACAGAATATCACTTATTACTTAAACTCTTTATCTCAAGGAACAAATTTGATTACTAACGGAGATTTTAATCTTGGCAATACCGGTTTTACATCCCAGTATTTTTACACTGCAAATAATACAACTGAAGGCCAATATTATGTTGGAAATAATCCCAGCTCCTGGTATTTTGCCCACTATGGTTGTGGCGATCACACAACTGGCACCGGAAATATGTTGTTGGTGAACGGATCACCTCAAGCTGATGTTGAAGTATGGAAAACAACCGTTACTGTAAGTCCCAACACAAATTACACTTTCTCTACCTGGATATGTTCTATCTCCGTTCCAAATCCAGCCAAACTCGCTTTCGCTATAAATGGGAATGCCATCGGCGGGTTAATAAATGCGAGTCAGCCACCCTGTAACTGGTTCCAGTTTTATACTACATGGAATTCAGGCAATGCGACGAGTGCCGTGATATCCATTATCAATAAAAATACCATCCTCTTCGGCAACGACTTTGCCCTTGATGATATTTATTTTGCCCCATTCACTTTCAGACGTGACAGTGTTAAAATCACAGTCGACAAGCCTTCAATTATCTCTTCTGCCGATCAGGAAATTTGTGCAGGCAAATCAGTTCAGTTGAATACGAACGGAGGCGCCTCCTATGTTTGGACGCCAGCCAATGGGCTGTCTAATACAACAATCCCCAATCCGATTGCATCTCCAATACTAACCACCGAATATTATGTCACCGGTACAAATGCAAACAATTGCAGTGGCAAAGACACTGTACTTGTTACAGTCAACCCGATTCCAATAATCAGCATAAATGCCGACACCAGCATTTGCCCTAACAGCAGCATTCAATTATCAGCCAGCGGAGGAGCGGACTACAGTTGGACTCCTTCCGGATCGTTGAATGATGCGAGTCTGCCAAACCCGGTAGCAACCCCAATCACCCCTACAAAATATAAAGTGATTGTAACAAGCGCAGCAGGCTGTATCAACTCCGATTCAGTCCAGGTAAATATCCGGCCTTCAAATAATTTCTTTGTTGATCCTGCCGATGCGATCTGCCTTAATAATTCCCGGCAACTGAACGCAGGTGGTGGCGATACGTACAACTGGACACCCGCAAGCACATTGAATAATGCATCATTGCCTAACCCAACAGCTACCCCTGTCAATACCACACAATACACCGTTATCATTTCTGATACAGTTTGTCATACCAGTGCCACGCTAAACACTACAGTTATAGTTAATAATCTACCCACGGTAACAGCCAGCAAGTCTAATGACATAGACTGCGCCAACGACATCAGCACACTCAATGCATCTGGTGCTTTAAGTTATAACTGGATCCCCGGCACCGGACTATCAAACCCGTCCGTTTCAAACCCCACAGCATCCCCAACTGACAGCACCAGATATATAGTTACCGGAACCGATATAAACGGCTGCACTAATAAAGACAGTGTAACCGTCAATGTATCAACAACCGGGAAAAGCCAATACCTGATGCCAACCGCTTTTACACCAAACGGGGATGGAATAAATGATTGCTATGGAATAAAGTACTGGGGAGCAATCCGCGATCTCGATTTCAGCATTTACAACCGATGGGGCGAATTGATTTTCCATACTACCTCCCCTTCCATTTGCTGGGATGGCACCCATAAAGGGGTTAAACAGGATGCGGCCGTATTTGTTTATGTTGTACGAGCCGTTACCATTTGCGGAGAAGCTTACAGGAAAGGAACATTCGCTTTGATAAAATAAAATGGCATGAAACAGGCATGTCTACTTATTTTTTTAATACTACCGTCATTTTTGATGGGCTATTGCCAGTCAAACGGACCCAGCCAAAACCTGATCCCAAACGGCAACTTCAACAAAGGAAATACAGGATTCTTCTCCTCATATAAATTCACCGCCAGCAACACAACAGAAGGTGAGTACTATATTGGAACAGCCCCTTCTAATTGGTACCACCTGCATTACCCTTGTGGCGACCACAGTACGGGGTATGGGAGCATGCTGCTCGTCAATGGCGCCCCTGAGCCCAACCAGGTTGTTTGGGAAACAACAGTTCAGGTTAAAGAAAAAACAGATTATCTTTTCTCGCTTTGGATCACTTCGATTTCAAGACCAAACCCAGGAATGATGGCGTTGATGATAAACGGAAAACAGGTTGGGTCATTAATCAAAGCAAACAGCAATACCTGTGATTGGCAGCAGTTCAGTGCTACCTGGTTTTCTGATATTCAGAAAACAGCAAAGATCAGTATAGTAAATAAAAACACTGTCAGATATGGAAATGATTTTGCACTGGATGACCTCTTATTCGTAGAGCAACAGGCAAAACCGACTACCGTGGATTGTTCTCTTAAAATACCGGCCCGGTTTAAATTTACCGTATCTCAATGCAGCAGAGTTTCATTTTTATTAAATACTGCAAATATCAGCGGACTATCCAAGATCACTTGGAATTTTGGTGATGGCAGCAAATCGTCAAAAAAATCCCCAGTCCACTTTTACAAAAAGCCCGGAGCGTACACCGTCAGCGCTATCACCACCAGTAAAAATGGTTGCCTCGACACATTCAGCCGACAGGTCAATATTAAGTTCCTGAAAACAGATTTTGTCGTATCCGAGGAGGATGCTCCCGGAGAGATATTGTTCAAAGCAAAGGCCAACGGACCGCGTTATACCTGGAATTTAGGCGACAGCAGTGTAATCAATAATGAAACAATCGTCCGGCATACTTACCGGTCCAGTGGCGAATATACCGCCATGCTTTTCGCTGAAAACAATAGTGGTTGCAAGGACACTGTAGTACACCAACTCAGGATCGACCTGCCACCAAACGATCTGCCTGACGCCCCTTTACAACAATATGAAGTCACTCAGGTAGCTGAAGACGCTGTACAACCAATTATTGAAAACCGGGAGACTGATATCGTCAGATCGCTGGACATAAATGATGATTCTGTACAAATCGCCATTTATGATAACGGCGTGATTGACGGGGACAGCATTACACTGATTTATGACGGCATGATCATCCTGTCGCGTCAGGTACTGAAACGAGAACCATTGCTTTTAAAACTGGCAGTAGGATCAATGCAGGAAACCCACTTGCTGAAAATGTATGCCGAAAACCTCGGTACCATACCTCCCAATACCGCATTGATGGTTATCCGGGATGGGGAAAACAGGCATGATATTTATGTCAGTAGTAATGCTACAAGTAACGGATCCGTTTTATTTCGCAGACGTCGATGACCCTTTCCTTTTGGCTATATAAACAATAATCGGCTTCCCCTCATGTTCCCTTTTCAATAACAAATGAAAACCCGCTTTCAGCAATACTTTCTGTGAAGCGATATTGGGCACTTCCGTGATGGCATAAATCTCATTCCGGTCACTGTGTTTCCAGAAATAGTCCAGACCGGCAATGGCCAGTTCCGTGGCATATCCCTTGCCCCAGCACCCGGGCACCAGGGCATAACCTAATTGTATTTTAGTGGTATCGTATGGTACCGGGATGATCGCCAGCGTACCTGCAAAACGGTTGCTGTCCTTTTCCTCCACCATCCATCGCCCCCCTTCTTCCGGCTCTCCGGAGGCCAGCATTTCATTCAATGCCGCATCACTTTCTTCCCGGGTCTTTATCGGACGAATAAAACGCATTACCGC
>CAUJFR010000077.1 GCA_963169885.1 Bacteroidota bacterium | reverse complement strand
AACAAAGAAAAAACCGATGCAATCCGGCTCAACTTCCGCTTCGACCGGCAGCGGAATATTGGTCTGACGGCGGTGAATGCCCTGAATTACCTGCGCAAATTCATCCTGACTAACAGTTGATAGTGTTTTAGTGCAAATCATTATCTTTGACCGTTGTTAATTCCACCCGGATCTGGAAGTTTTTGTGCTGAAATGAGGGAGACCGGGATAGGATCATTAATATTGCGATTGCTGTTATAAAAAACTAAAGATATTTATGGCTATTGTCGATTTAATCATGCCAAAACTGGGTGAAAGTATCATGGAAGCAACCGTGCTGAAATGGCATAAACAACCCGGGGACACGGTAAAAATGGATGAAACCGTGCTGGAGATCGCCACCGATAAAGTGGACAGTGAAGTACCCAGTACAGCCGAAGGTGTGATTGAAGAGATCCTGTTCAAGGTCAATGATGTGGTTCCCATTGGTACCGCTATTGCCCGTATCCGCACCGGCGCTGAATCAGACGCAGGTCCGGCTCCTGCACGAGCAACTCAACCAGCACAGATTGTTATACCAGCTCCAATAGAGGAATCGGTTGCAACCGTAGTGCCTGTTCCCCAACCTCCAACTTCCAACCTCCAACCTGCAACTACTAACCGCTTCTACTCCCCCCTGGTCCTCAACATTGCTGCCAGTGAGGGCGTTAGCATGAGCGAGCTGGAATATATTCCGGGCACAGGTAATGAAGGACGGGTGACGAAGAAGGATATACTGCAGTATGTACAAGAGAAGAAAAACGGAAAAGTTACGAGCAGCGAGCCACGAGTTACGAGCCTTAAAGAAGTTACAACCTTTAAAGAATCTCCGACCCCAACAACGAACAGCCAACAGCTAACAACTTACTCCGGGAACGTGGAGATTATCGAAATGGACCGCATGCGCAAACTGATCGCCGATCATATGGTGCGCAGCAAGCAGACCAGTCCACATGTAACCAGTTTTACCGAAGCCGATGTAACCAGCCTGGTGCAATGGCGTGAAAAAGTGAAAAAGGATTTTGAGAAAAGAGAAGGCACGAAAATCACTTTTACCCCGATTTTTATTGAAGCCATTGTAAAATGTATCAAGAAATTCCCGCTGATCAACTGCTCCCTCGACGGAGACCGGATCATTGTGAAAAAAGATATCAATATCGGTATGGCCACGGCCCTTCCCAGCGGAAATCTGATCGTGCCGGTGATTAAAAATGCGGATCAGCTCAACCTGGTTGGACTGTCCAAACAGGTGAACGGACTGGCCGATGCAGCCCGCAATGGGAAGCTCCGCGCCGATGATACCCAGGGCGGGACATTCACCATGACCAATGTGGGTACATTTGGCAGCCTGATGGGAACACCCATTATCAACCAGCCACAGGTAGCGATCATGGCCGTTGGGGCGATTAAGAAAAGACCTGTAGTAGTGGAAACGCCAGCCGGCGACAGCATTGCTATCCGGCATATGATGTACTTAAGCATGAGCTACGATCATCGTATAGTAGATGGCAGCCTGGGTGCAACGTTTCTTACAGCGGTAGCCAGGGAACTGGAGAACTTTAATGGGGAAAGGGAGGTATAGTGGTAAGTTGACAGGTTGAAAAGTTGACAGGTTTATAAGGATACAACGATTTCCTTTGCAAGGGCTTTATATTTCTACCTGACAGCTGTCAATTAATTCCCGTATTGTTTTCTTTTGAAAACATATTTCAAGCCCTTCCTTTTTACCACAAACAAATTACTGTATTCCTTTTCATCCAAATCACCTGGTACAACCGTTTCTCCACAAAGCTTATTGGCAATATCATCGATCGTATTGGAATGCCCCACCACCAGTACATTTCCTTTCTTAATGGATTTTAACTGACTAATAAAAAAATCAGCCGAATCCTTTTTACTGCTATATATTTCGATATGGGTGCTTCCCAACAAATCGTTCAATGGTTGTGCCGTAGACACCGTGCGGGTGGTATTCGTAGAGAATATAAAACGGATGCGTTCATGCCTTAGTCTTTCCCGCAATGCAAAGGACCTTTCTTTTCCTGCTTCTGATAAAGGCGGATTATTGGCCATCATCTGGGAGGAACCGGCAGGCACGGGCTCTTTTTCAGCATGCCGGACAATATAAATTGTATTACCACAGGCTCCAAGGGAAAACAAAGCGATCAGCAGAAGATATTTCATGGATTAATATTTAACAAGTTAAAGTTAAACCCCATTTGCCCTTTTTCCGTCTTTTTAGTAAATTAGGTTACTAAAAATCCGCGATATGAAGTCATTATCCGAAACCTGGTTCGCCGAAGGCCGTATCGACTTTGAGTTGAAAAAATACACCCTGCTCGCCTACCTCCAGGAAGTCAACAAGTATTTCGACGAAAATAAACTCTATCCGCAACTGGCCGATATTATTTTCCATTATAACAATATCGTGGCTTTCCGGGAAAACAAGAAATACCTGCAGGAGCATTTCCCTAAAAAGCTGACCGGCCTGCAAATGGAAAAACTGCAACTGATCTACGAGCAAATGCTGGAAGATGATGAGCTCATGGAGGAACTGGAGAGCATCATCCACTACTCAGCCAGCCATATCAAAAGAACACTCAGTAATGGCACGGAGATCTATGAGTTTGTGGAAGACAAGATCAGCATCACCCCGATCGGACTGATTCCTCTCGATACCAAGGAAGGTTATTTTTTCCTGAGTGCCGGAAATGTAAAAAGCACCCGGGTCTATCATTACCGGCTTTCCATCTTTGAAAAACATGATGAGCGATACCGGAGTATCAAAACCCGGTTTATCGACAACTGGGTCCGCAGTTTCAGCAACACGTACGAACATATCAAATCCGAACTGATCCGCAATCTCAAAGATTTGCCCAACCCCGCGGTCTATTCCATTGAAACGGATCTGAATTTTCCGGTGGAAGAAACCTTGTTACCTGTGGCGAAACGGAGGCTGGTGAGGTATATTAGTGAGTAGTGAGTGGGGAAAGGGAATTGGGAATTGGGGAATACAGGTGAGCTATATTTCATTGATAATTGAGCATTGAGCGTTGAGTATTGAACATTTTTTTAGAGAAATGTTCAATACTCAATAATCAATTTTCAACACTCATTAGTTGGACAGCTCCAGACCCCAATCTTTACCTTTCTTCACGGCGGGTACTCCTTCCGTGATCCACTTGGGCGGCTTCTCCCCTTTCAGTAACCAGTCAAAATATTGTTGTTCGCGGATGGAGATATCTTTCTGATTTCTACGTTCGCGGAGGTTATGGGCTTCGCCGTTATAGTTCAGCATCCACACTTGTTTACCCAGGCGACGCATCGCCGTAAAGAGTTCAATACCCTGGTACCAGGGAACGGCGCCATCGGCATCATTGTGCATGATCACCAGTGGTGTTTTAATTTTTGGCACATGGAATAAGGGCGAATTTTCAATATAAAGATTGGGCTTCTCCCATAAAGTGGCCCCGATCCGGCTCTGCGTTTTCTCATACTGGAACTGACGGTTCACGCCGCTTTCCCAGCGAATACCGCCATAGGCACTGGTCATATTCGCCACCGGTGCACCGGCCCAGGCCGCTTTAAACATATTGGTCATAGTGATCAGTTGGGCCACCTGTATACCACCCCAGCTCTGTCCCTGGATACCGATATTCTTTGCATCGATCCATTTCTGTTTCGCCAGATCTTGCGCCGCACTCACCACATGATTATAACAGTCTTTGGCCGGATGGCCGACCGTATACCGGATATCCGGAGAGAAAACCACATAACCGCGGCTTACAAAAAAGGAAATATTCAGCCGGCTGCCGGTGGGTGTAGGCGGAATATAACTATGCAGGGTATTGGAATGCGTTTCGTAGAAATAAAGGATCATCGGGTATTTCTTTGTGGGATCGAAATTTTCGGGTTTGTACAAGACCCCTTCTTCCATTTTACCGGTAAAGGCTTTCCATTTGTATATTTCGGCGGTGCCCCAGTTGTAGTCTTTTTGTTGAGGGTTGATATCCGATAACTGCACTGATGTTTCTAAATGTTTTGTTCGCTCATCACCACTCTGAATAGTAAAATCACCCGAATCGTAATATAAATTAGGTGATGAACGATATGTTTCGGCACTGTAGATAAATCCATCTGCAGATTTCGCCTTCAGCATACCAGACAACAAATAATTTCCAGAAAAATAAATATAGTTCAATGGTTCATTAGACCCAAGCTTTCCAATATAGATTCCGGCTGATTTATCCTTTTCATTAAAAGAACGATAAATCAATTTTTGACCAAGAGTTAAGTAACGTTCTTCCGGGTCGGTTCGTTGATAGCGGTAACTGTTCCTCTTGTTTCTTCCCGTACGGATAATATCAACCGGGGCTGATTTCCCCGACAAACTGATAGCCCAGGTATCGAATTTATCATAAACATATACCATCGTATCACCTTCCAGCCATCCCATCACCCCATACGGTCCCGGATCATCCGGCGTGTCATGCTCCTCATTCCAGAGTGGGAACTTTATTTTTTGAGAGATGTTTCGGGTAATGCTGCCATCCCAGGCAAAATAATGACGGGCCTTACTGTCATACCACATAATATATTTACCACTTGGTGAAATGAATGAAGGCGCAATCGACCCCTCCAGGTCTTTTTTAACTAACTGAAGCGAGCCACTGTTCACATTAATCGCATAAATGTCTTTTTTTGTACGCCCGGTCCACTGGCCTTCTACCCTTTTCCCAAAATCTGTCACCCCGACAAACTGGTCTCCATCCCCTTCATTGGTTGGATAAACTGTAGGTATTTCTTCTGATCCTAATTGCTTCAGCTCTTTTTTATCCAGGTGATAAACGGCCAGGTAATTGGTCTGTAATAAGCGTTGCAGGTTGTACAACTGCTGGGTCTGCAGGTAATCATCCTTGTAATGCCAGATATCCAGCCGGGCCAGGTCCATCTCCACCAGGCTAGTATCTTTCGGTGGTTGAATGGGTGCGGTACCAAAGAATAAACGCTTTCCGGTCTTACTGAAACTGATATTCCCATACTCACTGATGGTCATCCCCAGTTTCATCCCCACTGTATTTTTATCGGCTAATAAAACCGCACTGTCCATTCCTGTTTTATAGTACCATATTTTATAAAATTTCTGCAATTCCTTTGGTTTGGCATCCCGCTCAGCCGCATAAGCCACCTGATCGCCGTCTTCCGTAAATACAAAATTCTTAAAATCATTGCCACCACGACTCAGTACCGTTGACTTCCCCGTTGCTAATTCAACCAACGAAACAGTGGTTTTACTCAATGAATCTTTCGGATTCTTTGCCTGCTCCAACAGCAGCTTGCCGCCTTTTTTAC
>CAUJFR010000076.1 GCA_963169885.1 Bacteroidota bacterium | reverse complement strand
TAAATATTGTGCCCGTATTGGAGTGGCGGACCTATAAACTATATTATTTTCATTGGTATAGAAGCGCATTCCCCTTCCGGCTTGAAACTGTAAGGATTGCCGGCTGTTGTCCGAGGCCTTGGACTCCCGACTATTAACTCCCGACTTTAACTAATCTACTTTGAATGGTGGCCTTAGTAATTCCAGTAAAACAACTAACTTTACTCCCGAACAGGGGGCGCTTGGTATTGACAGCGTAGCTCTTTGGAAGTGTAAGCATGTACTGCGTTGCGTAATTAGCAGTTTAATCTGAATACGAAACACACAAATGGCAATACACAGTATGCCATGGCTGCCTAATCAGTGATTAAGTAGTCATTAGGGCCGCCGGGCCGGTTGATCTGTTACCACGCCCCGCCGCCGACTCAAAAACAAAACAGGTTGCTGCAACCCCAGGCTGTGCCGGTTGCCTAAGACTATCCAGCTAAGGGATAAATCGGTTGTTCATTCCCAGTTTATCCCCGACATAACAAAATGAAATAAACATGTAGAAAGCTTTTGGAGAATATGTTTGGACACCGGTTCGAGTCCGGTCGCCTCCACCAAAGCCATCAGCCAAAACTGATGGCTTTTTAATTTATATCCTTCTGTAATGTGTAGCCCTTTTTTAAGTGTTTCCCCTGACTGTTGTTTAACTCTGTTTCGACATGCCTAAACAAAACAAGGTTATTTTTTAAGTCTTTGTTTAATTAGCAGCAGAATAATAAGCAACGCTTCCACAATTCAATAGCCGCTAAAGACCGATAAGTAGCTGATAAGTAGCTCAGGCTGATCAGTACTTTTTTAACCAAAAACCAACGAAATGAAACGGCTATTTTCCGACTCTTCCCGTATTGTCTTAATCCTCGTGGTATTGTTTATCATCGAATTGGTGGTCTTATTTTTCCAGTTCAGGGACGCCAGCACCGTCAACCTTCAGTTTATGATGGGTATAACCGGTTTAACACTGATACTGATCGGGTATTTTGTTTCCAGGTTCAGGGGGCGTGACTGGAAAGGCAACCGGGATTATCAATGATGCTTTTTTCCAGCAAGTTTTGTATTTTCACCCGACAGGATGGGGTTTTTCAGGCAACTCTTTATTGGTTTATTTTTTTTGTACGCAACTGCCAGTTACGGACAACAGTTCCGTACACAGGGTACTGCTGTACAAACAGGTCCGGGTTTATACCAGATTACTGCGGATGCCATCAGTCAGGTGGGTATGGTCACCAATTATTATAGTGTGGACCTTACTACTAATTTTACCCTCAATTTTCAACTCAACTTTGGAACCAAGGATGATACCGGCGCCGATGGAATGGCTTTTATGTTTTCCCGTTCCTGCAACCCGACATTGACCCAGGGTGGGGGACTCGGGGTACAGGGACTTCCCAATTCACTGATTATCGATTTTGATACCTATGCCAACGGACTCCCGGATGACCTGGCCGCGGATCATACCGGCATCTATGCCAATGGGAATTTGACCAATACGGGACTGATCATGGATGCGCAGACTTCACCGGTTTGTCTCACCGATCTGTGTGCAAATGTGGAAGACGGGCAATGGCATACCGTACAAGTGCAATGGGAATACCTGACGGCAAGCAGTCAGCGTATCTCCTTATTTTTTGATGGACAGTTGCGGGGCAGTTCCACCCGAAATCATATTGCCGATGAATTTGCAAATGCCACTTCCGTATATTGGTCCGTGGCCGGAAGCACCGGGGCGTTGTCTAACCTGCAACAGATGCGGGTGACGGATTATACCAATATTTTCACCTATTGTGAGGGTACGGTATACACACTTACGGCTCCGCCCAACGGATCGAATTATAGCTGGACAGGAAACAGTTCTGTTACTAATATCGCGAGTTATACCGCCATTGCCAGCGGAACCATTACCTGTACGTATACCAACAACTGCGGTCAGCCGGAATCCGTAAGTTTTGGGATCAATGTGCCGTTTCTCGTTACACCGGTACTCACATCAACTATGAATGCCTGTGCAGGTACAGATGCCGTGTTCACGATAGCTTCAACCCCGGGTTATCGGATACGATACTCATTAAACAGTGGTCCCGTTCTGGAACTGATTATTGATGCATCCGGAGTCGCGACCATTACTATTCCCGCTATCAATACAGATCAGACCCTTCAACTGACGCAGGTATATGATGGCACATGTGGCAAGGATATCAACCTGCTTGAAACGGTACTGGTCAGACCCAACCCAATAGTGTCAGCCAGTGGCGGTGCCTTATGTTCCGGTACCACGATTCAGCTTTCAGGCACACCATCGGGAGGAACCTGGAGCGGCGCGCATATTTCAACATCAGGCGTCTTTGATGCGGCAACGGCAACACCTGGCTTCCATAATGTAACTTACCAGTACACGAACCAATGGAGTTGCAGCAACAGCATTATAACGCAGGTAGAAGTATATGCACGACCGGTGGTGCAGGCGCAGAACGGGAGTGTTTGTGCCGGCCGGGCGGTTCAGTTACAGGCCACACCGGCAGGTGGCAACTGGTCGGGGAATCATATTTCAGCATCCGGGATATTTGATGCAACAGGCGTATTGGCGGGTTTGTATCCGGTAACCTATTCATATACCGACGGGAATAATTGCAGTAATCAGTCATTGGCTAATGTTGTCGTCAACCCGCTTCCGGTTTTAACCCTCACCGATGCGGAGGTTTGCAGCGGGTCGGGTATACAACTGATTGCTTTACCTACAGGCGGTATATGGACCGGTGCTCATATTTCTTCAAATGGCAGTTTTGATGCCACGGGTCTTGCAGCCGGCATCTATCCGGTTCAATATACATATAGCGACCCGAATGGTTGCGTAGCGAATGGAAACAGCAATGTCCGGGTCTTTTCTGACCAGGTCATCCCTGTACTGACGCCATCCTCCGCTGTTTGTGAAGGGGGGGGGGCGAGATTCCTGCTAAGTGGTGTGCCGGGATCGGTTATTACCTATTCAATGAACGGGGGACAACCGGCATTGGTTATACTCGATGCAACTGGAGGCGCAGAAGTGGTAGTAAACGGAATCACCAGTGACCAGCATTTCATCATCAGCCAGGTGGAAACGGGGCCTTGTATTAAAGCGACCTTTGTGGAAGCCACCATTCCTGTCAAACGAAAGCAACTGGTAAGAATCAGTCGTGAAATCTGCGAAGGTGATTTATTTGAAGGTTATGGAACCGCAGGAACATATACCGATATCTTCACCGGCATTAATGGGTGCGACAGTACCCGTATCCTGGATTTGTCAATACGAATTTATACAAGGCCAGACCTTGGTCCGGACCAGGTATTTTGTGAAGGTGACACGCTTCGTCTTACCCCGGGCAATTTCAGCAGTTATTTGTGGAGTACCGGTGAAACCACGGCTTCCATTCTTGTAACAAGACTGGGTCAGTTTTCCGTTACAACAGGAACGGTGTGCGGTTTAAATGCTGACCAGGTGAACATCCGCCCCGGTCTTTGTGATATTTATTTTCCTTCCGGTTTCACTCCGAACGGTGATGGGAAAAATGATCAGTTTAAACCGGAAACCAATCTTCGGCCGACTCACTTTACGATGCGGGTCTATAACCGTTGGGGCCAGTTGGTTTACTCCGGTTCGGATATACGGAATGGATGGGATGGAACATTTGGAGGAAAACGGGTCGATAGCGGAGTCTTTGTTTATTATGCTTCCTATACAATCAGGGGAATAAACAAGACTATGCGAGGGTTGATTACATTAATTCGTTAAGTGTATATTCAGAATTATCAGGTGGTTTTATGATGGAGGTTCAATGTTGATAAACAGGTAATGCTATTAATTAAATTTTTACATAAATTCATTAAGAAAAGCTGATGTATGGTTTTTTTTGCTTTTCTTTTTATTACAACTACATCTTTGTCTTCCGGGAGATACATGGCTTTCGTATAAATTCTTACCCAGTAACGGAATAGGGTTTACTGTTATTCCAATCATGCGTTAAGGCAGATTTTCATTTATTCATCTTTAAAAGATTTATTATGAAAAGAACAACCCTGCATCATGTCTGCTTCTGCCATTTAGTAAGTGCTTTGCTGATCTTGCAATTACTGGTGCTGCTTTTAAGTATTGCAGGAGAAGTACTGGAAAATGCACAGTTTTTATTGGGCACAATTTCACTTACCCTGGTCATTTTCTTTTACCGCCTTTCCAGGTTAGTTCAAAAACGCCGGTTTGCAAGAGGCTTTCATCTGGAGTAAGCCTTTATTGAAAGCCAATGTTGGCTCAAGCGGGGGTAAACATTTTTAAGTATTCAAATTGTCGGCCGGGTGTTTTCTCTATAAGTTAATATTTTTAAATATAACATGTTGGAATATCAGGTGCCTGCTTTTTAATTATATGATTTGCAATCACCTGTTTATTCCTGGTATACTATAGTAATTACACTAAGGTTAAATACTTATGTAGTAATAGGGGATATTCATTGATAATTCTAAACTTTCTGCTTTTCTTTGTAGCTATCCTGGTTTATGCAATCGGTTACAATTTTGTAGATCAGGAATGTTATCAGATATCCATTTAAAACCACACAACTCGAACCTTCATGAAGTGCTATCTCCTCGTTCTTTCTTTTTTGTGTACGATTATGGTAAAAAGTCAGACAGTCAATGATACCTGGTCTGTCCGGTTTTCAAACGCCATGATCCACCGTTACTCTCCCACTATTAATGCGTTGACCTCAAAGGGCTGGGAATATTCCAATACCATTATCACCCATGGGATGGAGAAAGTGTATAACAATGTTACTGATTCTGTAAAATACCTGAATTATATTAAGTCGTATGTAGATGCATATGTAAATGCTTCCGGCGTTATCTCTGCAACAGTTAACAGTCTTGATCGTACGCATCCAGGGATTTCCTGTCTTTTTTTATATGAGAAAACCGGATTAGCAAAATATCAGACAGCCGCCACTACTTTACGGAATATATATGTCGGGGCATCTGCCACTTACCCTAAAACAGCAACTGGTAATATTTTCTGGCACAAGAATAATGGATCTTATAATGATATAATCCTGATTGACGGAATTTATATGCTCCACCCTTTTCTTGCCAAATATGGTAAGATGTTCAGTGATAACGCCGCCATTGATACAGCGGTGAATCAGACGCTGTTTATTTACAATCAATTATACGATAACACCAAAAAGCTGATTAAGCACGCCTGGAACCCCACTAAAACTCAGGCATGGGCAAATGCAACAACCGGAAACTCATCTGAAGTATGGTCCCGGGGGATGGGCTGGTATTGTATGGCGCTGGTGGATATTCTGAAATCTGTTCCTGCATCTCATCCCAAACGTGGCCAGTTATTGACAGCACTCACCAATCTGGCAACAGGTATTCAGAATTATCAGGATCCGGCGACAGGTTTATGGTATCAGGTAGTGGACAGAGGCACAGGACTTGCAGGAAATTACCTGGAAACTTCAGGCAGTGCCATGTTTGTATATACCATTAAAACGGCTGTAGATAGTGGGTGGATCAGTAACAGCTTTCTGCCAGTAGCACAAAATGGCTGGAACTATCTCAAGAATACGGCTAACCTTAAAATTGACGTGTATTCAGACGGTTATCCCCGGATCAATGATTTCGCACCAGCTATGAGTGTACAGACGTCGGCGGCCAATTATGTTCAGGTGAGTCTGCAACCGGTTGATTGTCCGGGTACCGCCCATCCTCATGGCTATGGAGCTATATTGATGGCAGCTTCCGTAATGGAGTTCCCGTTTTCACTGGTTACATTACCGGTACGGTTTACCAGTTTTTCTGCCAGAAAATCCGGTACTGATGTGTTCCTGAGCTGGGAGAATAATGATGATACTGAAGTGCGCACGTATGAAGTTCAACGATCGCTGAATGGAACTGATTTTACTGATATTGCTGCAATTGCTTCTGATCGGTCTGGAAAATACAATGTTACTGATTATACAGCATCCGGCAACAAATTGTATTACAGAATCAAAGCTGTCAGTTTAAATGAAAGAACGACGCTAAGTCCTGTTGTCTTTATCAGTACCAGCCAAATGTCTTCTTTTCAGGCACTTCCCAACCCTGTATTAAATCAGCAGTTAAGCATATCCGCGACAGGCCTGCCCAAAGGCGAGTATGTTGTTAAGATGTTTAATCCTGCAGGTATAATACAGGTGAGCAAAAAAATTGTTGTAGGGAATGAAAATCAGTTTGCCGGTACAATGGAATTGCCTGATTTGCCTAAGGGAGTTTATATCCTGATGATGGAATCTCCCGGTATAAGAAAATCACAGACTGTGCTGGTGCAATAATGGGTAGTAAATAACTTTTTAAAGCAAAAGCGTTGAATAGATCAGTGAATAATATCCTCCTATGAAATCAATTTATATCCGCATTGTGTTTGTTTGTGCCCTGCAGCTTAGCGGGGTTTACATAAATGCACAAATCTGCCTGAATAATACAGACTCCCTGTATGGGCTTAATTCAATCACTGGCAGTGGATCAGGACAGATTGTAAGTATAAATGTTCATAATGCCGGGGCTGTAACAATCGGAAGCCCTGCATCGGGATCTGCAAATGCAAATGGCCTGGCTTTTTGTTCAGTTTCCAATAAGTTCTATTTTTTTAATCAATGCGGTTCAGGGACAACGGAGTTTGTTTCCTATGATCCACTGACGGGTTCAAAAGTACCCCTGGCCATACCCGTACCTGCAATTCCAATCGCACAAAAAATCAGGTCAGGTGCTATGACCGCTGATGGGTTTGCTTATTATACTATTTATCCGGGAGCTACTACTGCTCAGGGCTTTCCAAGCACCAATCCGGCTTTTTTCTATTATAATGTTGGAACAAACAGCTGGACACTGATTACACAGAAATTCAAAGATGTCACGAATCACATTGTAACTGAATTCAAGTCGGTCAATTCCGGCGATATGGCTTTTGATGGAAGTGGCAATCTGTGGGTGGTGACTTCTAATGCGGTCAATTATGCATTGTACAGGATCAGGGGGCCATTGCCGGTAATACCTGTTGACAGCTTAGTCGTGGATACGATTTTGTCTTTGCGGCCGACTCCGGCAGGGGTAAGTATTACCGGAATCGCTTTTAATTCGGAGGGAAAACTGTTTCTGTCAACAGGTTCTTATACTACGCCTCCCGGAGTGGCCGGTAATAACCAGTTGTATGAAATGATTGAGCCGTCTCTGCCGCTTACCAATATCGGCACATTGCCGAACGGATACGGGGATGATCTGACTTCCTGTGCCATTCCTTATTATGTTCTTTCAGAGAATGATGTTTCGTTGGAGGCTTTGTTTAAAAACACAGAAATCAATATTAAATGGCAAAACAAGGAAGAGGGGGGCGTGAAAAGCTATGAACTGGAATACAGTAAGGATGGCTCTTCCTGGGCGATACTGAAATCCGTAACAGAGCTGACGAAAGCTTACTCTTTCAATCATGCTGACTATACTGTCGGATATAATTTTTACCGGGTGGCCATGATTTTACATTCAGGGCAGCGGAAATACTCGAATATGGATAAAGTTTTTGTGAATGAAAAAAGCAGCATTCAGCTGGGACCAAATCCGGCGGGTAATTCCATTCGGTTATATGCCAGTAAAAGTAACGAAGTATATACCATTGACTTATTTGATAATACTGGCCGGCTGCTCCGGACCTGGGAACAGGTTATGCCAGGTGAATTACTGGATCTTGCGTGGCTGAAACCTGGAATGTATATTGCTCGGGTTATAGACCGGAGGAACAAAACGACAAACAAAAACCTGCGTATTGTAAAGGAGTAGAAAGATTTATTGATGAAAAAATATAGAAATGCCCGGAATAACTATCCGGGCATTACTTTTCAATCTGTAGATTAATCAAAATTAAATAAGGTAATTTTCATTTCACAGTGTTTTCATATCCAGTACAAAGCGATACCGTACGTCATTTTTCAACATCCGTTCATACGCATCGTTCACTTTTTGTACCGGAATTACTTCCACATCGGAAACTATATTATGCGCGGCGCAGTAATCCAGCATTTCCTGTGTCTCCGCGGTACCGCCGATCATGGAGCCGGTGATGCTGCGACGGTTGGTGATCAGGGCAAAAGGACTGACTTCTGGATTTTCAGATGGGAGGCCCACTGAAAGCAGTTTGCCCTCAAGATCCAGCAGGTTTAAATACATGGCATAATCATGATTGGCAGAAACGCAATCCAGTAATACATCAAAATAGCCCTGAAATTTCTTCATGGCTTCTTGATCCGTACTTAAAAGGAAATGATGAGCACCCAAACGCTCCGCATCCTTTTGTTTGGATGGAGAAGTACTGATGAGGGTCACTTCTGCTCCAAATGAAACCGCGAATTTCACGCCCATATGACCTAAACCGCCCAGACCGATAATACCCACTTTCATTCCTTTGGTAACGCCGGCAAACCGAAGTGGAGAATAGGTGGTGATACCTGCACAAAGCAAAGGCGCCGTGGCTGCCATATCGAGTTTGTCGGATACATGATATACCCAACGTTCATCTGTTACTATGGCCGAGGAATATCCACCCTGGGTCATTGTTTTTTTATCCCGTTCGTAACCATTGTAAGTACCGGTCATGCCTTCCACACAGTATTGCTCCATTTGTTTCTCACAGTTCTTACAGGTACGGCAGCTATCTACCATTACCCCGACCGCTGCAATGTCTCCCACTTTGAACTTAGTGACTGCTGTTCCAACGGCAGCTACTTTTCCGACGATTTCATGTCCGGGTACCATTGGATAAATAGAACCACCCCATTCATCTCTCACCTGGTGCAGGTCACTGTGACAAACTCCGCAAAAATGAATATCGATTTCTACATCATGCGGACCGGGATTTCTTCTTTCAAACTGCCAGGGAGCTAACGGACTGGTTTTATCCTGTGCAGCGTATGCTTTTGCAATCGACATAAAACTTTGTTATTTCGTTATAAAAATTGATTGATGATCAGTACTCCGGCCAAACCGGCAAGCGAAATTATCGTTTCCATCAGTGTCCAGGACATAAATGTTTGTTTTAATGTCAGGCCAAAAAATTCCTTAAACATCCAGAAGCCGGAATCATTGATATGTGAACCAAATACACTGCCGCTGCCAACTGCCAGCACCATCAGTTCCGGTGACACCGTTCCGGTAGCCAGCAGGGGCGATACTATACCAGCTGCGGTAATGCCGGCTACGGTGGCTGAACCGATGGTCACCCGTAACAAGGCCGTTATCACCCATGCAAACAGGAGTGGTGGCATATTCCAGCGGCTGCTGAATGAAGCGATATAATCACCCGTGCCACTGTCCTGCAATACCTGTTTAAACACCCCACCTGCTGTGATGATCAGCAAGATCATGGCAATGCCGGATATTCCATCACTGACCCATTTCATCTGGGTGACCATACTGATTTTCTGATGGAACCCAAACACAAACAGGGCCGATAAAACAGCCAGCAGCAATGCAATAGTTGAATCACCTAAAAAAACTAAGGTTGTTTTCAATACCCCCTCTTGCAAAAAATGCTGCCCGGTTACCGAAAGTGTAATTAAAAATACCGGTAAAAGCGCTATAGAAAAGGAGGGAAGAGCGGCTGGAAGCTCCACCTTGTTGATAGCGTCCATTTCATTTTTTTCGGCCACCATCGTTTTTCCCTGCTTAAACCATTTACCCAGGAAGGGACCGGCCAGTATGACCGCCGGAATAGCGATCATGATTCCGTATAACAAGACAACTCCGGTATTGGCTTTAAAGGCATTGACGAGTACGACCGGTCCGGGATGAGGTGGCAGGAAACAATGGGTGGTACTTAAGGAAGCTGCCATGGGTATAGCGATGTATAAAAGGGGCAGACCTGTTTTTCTTGCCAGCATAAATACCAGTGGTACCAGAATGACAAAGCCGGCATTATAGTAGAGCGGAATGCCGATCAGGAAACCCGTGAGCAGGATGGCCCATTGGATATATTTTTCACCAAATAGTTGTATCAGGGTCAATGCGATTTTTTCAGCGGCCCCGCTGGCTTCCAGAATTTTCCCCAGTACCGCGCCAAGGCAAAGGATCAGGGCCAGACCACCTAAGGTGCTTCCTGCTCCTTTTTCGATTGATTTAACCAGGTCAGAAGGAGACATGCCTATCAGTAGTCCCGCTACAATGGCTACGATCAGTAGGGATAAGAACGGGCTTAGCTTTTTTACTGTCAGGAAAACCTGCAATCCGATGGCAAACAAGATGATCAGTATAGTCATATGGCCTGGCGATTAATTGAACAACCGTAATTGAATGGTCAGTTGAATGATTGATCACTTTCGTAGTCTAACCCTCAGTATTTGCATATCATTGGTAATATACAAGGTTTTTTCATCCGCGCTCAATGCACAATTGCTGGCGGGATTCTTAACCCGGATTCTTCCCAGTAATTTTCCGGTTGAGGTAAAGATCCAGATACCCCCGGGACCGCTTGCATACATGATTCCGTTCTTCCCGATTTTTAACCCGTCTGGCAACCCATTCACTTCTTTTAATTCATTGAGTGTGCTGTGAAAAATGCGGCCATTCATCAATGAATCACCAGCAAGGTCATAAATATACCAGTTAGGTTTGGCCGGATCCGAACAGGCAATAATCAGCTGCTGGTCACCGGGCAACAGCGCTATGCCATTGGGTCTTGGAATACTATCAGTCAAAAGGATGACGTCCCCGTTTGTTTTTACTTTATAGACACCATTCCACTTCATTTCTTTCTTAGGGTCATCATCCCGTTGTGTTTCCAGTCCATAAGGCGGATCTGTAAAAAACAATTCACCGGCATCATTATAAACGGCGTCATTAGGACTGCTAAACCTTTTGCCATCATAACGGGTTGCAAGCGGTGTATAAAGTGGTTCAGGTTTATTTAAGGGGGCCTCCATCCGGGCCATCTGCCGGTTG
>CAUJFR010000075.1 GCA_963169885.1 Bacteroidota bacterium | reverse complement strand
ATACCATTTCGGATGATAGCTACTCTTTTTTTCAGATTCAGGAAGGGTATATTTTTTTGAAATTCTTTCCGGTAGTTTTCCGACAAGCAAACTACCTTATAGGCGAGTAACAAAGAAAGAAAACTGGCAAATTTTTCCGGTTTCCCTTTTGTGGTATGTGATGTATGCTCTACAACAAATAACTTTTTTCGGAAAAAAAAACTGTATAGCCAAGCGGGGATAATAAGTGTTGGACTATGAAGAATAATAATATCAGGGTTTTGTCCTACGAATGCGGTAATAACATCTTTACCTGGAAGACGAAATAGGCCTTTTTTCTTACGAATAAAACGGTATGGAACAGAATGAGAATGGCAAAACCGTTGATAGGCTGGCAGTAATTCTTCAATACCGTAATAGACAAGCTGGTGTTCCCATTTCATTTCTTCATCGGCCAGTATTAGTGAATTTACCACACTCCCATGGCCTCCCAGTCCGCTGTATAAAACCTGTGTTACTTTCATTGCCGTGCGTGAATGATTTACCGTTTATGAATAACCGAAAAGACCTGCTGCATCTGTGTATCCCAGCTCAATTTCTGCTGCATTGAACTCCGGAATTTCTCCGGATAGTTATGATCCTTCCGGACAATACCCTGATAAAAATCAAGCAATCGCTTAATATCCACGGGGGCTTCATCTCTTTCCACGGTAAAGACGAAGGGGGAATCCTCAAAAGCATCATCCCCAAGACTCATGATAAAGGGCAGTCCGAAAGCCGCATACTCCCTGTGTTTCAGCGAATAATTATCCATCAGTCCGATCCGGTGCAATGCCAGTGTCCCTATTCCGATATGGGATTGCTGGTATTCCCCCGCCAGTTCTGCCTTGGTTCGTGTACCGCAAAACAATACCCGATCCTGTACCTGCTCCTCTTCTGCCAGTTTCCGGAGGGCGGCCATATTGTGACCAATCAGGCTGCTGATAATTCTGAACTCAACATGCTGTTCAGGATTGTTCCGGTAATATTCGCCCAATCCTTTAATAATTTTATCGTAGCCATGATAGTGCGCACAATCAGATGCCACCCCGATCAATACGACCGGATCAGGCGGCTGGACGGGCCCGAGTACCTTAATGGCAGAAAACTCAAATCCGTTTGGCATAAACACAGCTGGCTTATCAAAAAGGACTTTATCCTTCGTCAGGGTGATAATGAAATCCGCCGCAGCGTTCATGTGTTTGATCCGGGGTTTATTGATCAGGTAACTGATCCAACGGGCTTTGTCAGTCTTCATCAACGGCCCTACATTTAATGTGGGATACTCCAGCAGTATCAGGGTTCCCGGGCTTTTTTGCCTGACTTTCTTCAGAAAATGAATCAGGTCCTTTCCGGGAAGATAAAAACGCAGATAAATGGCATCATATCCGTAAGCCAGTATATCCTCCGCACAATGGTCAAAATTCAATGAACCATACCAGGCCAGTGAGAGGTGTTGTTTTAACTTATTCAAAAAGCCTTGTTGGAGTCCGGTATCCCGTGCTCCTTTGTATGACCTTTTGCTTCCATCTGCATGAGCAATCGTTATTTCTCCCTCCTTACCCGGATAAAGGACAGCTGTTTCGATGTTATTCCGATCAAATGCGGCACACTGCCCTTTAATTTTCTCCACTACACCAGGGATCAATCCTCCTTTGAGGTCCACATTGGAAACATACAGTAATTTTTTCTTCATGCACGGATAACCTGGATCGTTAAAAAATTAATTCCCCTGATGGGCTACAGATTGCAAGTCCTGTTTATTTACCAGGATGGTACCGGCCGGCACATCCTTATACACCACCGTATTCGCACCAATAATAACATTGTCACCGATCGTAACATTCATCAGTACCACACAGTTTGAACCTAACCAGCAATTATTCCCTATCTTAATAAACCCTTTCCGGTGCCCTTTTTTATTAAAGGGTTTACCATCTGCTTTGCGGTAGTCATAATTATGATCATATAACTTCACCCCTTCACCAAATAAGCAATCATCCCCGATATCAATTTGTCCCATACAATTAAGGGAGGAAAAATTATTCATAAAAAAATTATCGCCGATTGTCAGCTTTCCATCGCTGACAATGACCGAGCAATTTCTTCTGAAATAACAATTGCTGCCTATAATCATCTCCGACTTCTTTGTATAAAGAGTTATTACAGAGTGGCTGCCAACCCGAAAGCCCTGCTTTTTTGAAAACTTAAGTCCAATGAGATTCATGAATAAACCTTTGCACAACGCCCTGGCTTTCTCAAAAAACAAGGTCAGATAAAGTATCAGCTTCAGTCGCATATAAGTTCCGGTTTTTACGGCTTAGCAAAAAGATAAGACAACATCAGGTGATTCCAGTTATTATTGAAATCCTCATGAGCGGCAGCGGCTTCCACCGGTTTATCCAGCATGCTGGGATGCAGGATTTTATCGTTTACCAGTGTTTTGCGGATTTCCCGGATCTGGTCTTTTACCTCGGCCTTCTCCATCCATTTTTTCTGGGGAGGTTCGTACCCGATCTTGTCTTTACGCCAGGTAATTTCCTGTGGCAACAGAGGCTCAAAGGTTTTGCGCTGAATATATTTGGTCCAGCCGTTATGAATCTTCATTTCCGCGGGCAGACTGAATA